>WRKH01000224.1 GCA_009778175.1 Turicibacter sp. | reverse complement strand
GCTCGTCCGTTAAATCGCTTGGGTAGTTGGTTGCTTCAAATTCTATTTTTTTCATGTTTTTATTATATCATATTTTTTTGTTGGATACAACTTCTGAAACTGCCGCCCAATTCCCTGTAAATTCGAGATTATGTCGTCTAATTTGCGTTTTGTTGGAGCGGTCGCCGTAATTAAAATTGTGGCTAAAAATAGGCGTTCGTCCCGACTTGTAACGTCATTTAGCAAGCTAACAGCCTCTTTTTCGTTTTCTCGGAGTTCGGGGCTTATCATGCTCATGTCCACGCCAACGCCGCTGTTCCGCTTTTGTATGTCGGCTATTTTTGCCCTAATATCGGAAAGTTTATTTTTTATCTTTTGTGCGGCTTTTTCCTGTTCCATCGCCTTAAAGTGTATGTTTACGGCTAAACTGGCGTTGACTTCCAAGATTTTTGATAGCATTTTGTCGTCAAGCTGATTCGCCTTGACTTCCACGAAATACGTGGCACAGAAATTTTCTCCGAGTTTGCAATATGTCGTATTGCTGAAATCAAGGGATTTTGGGGCTATAAAATCCTTAGAATTTCGCTCGTGCCAGTTCTGTGGCAGGGCGAGATTTTTTCGGATATGCGGATTTAATTGCTTGTGTAAAAGGGCTAAACGCTCCGCTCCGTTCAGCCCTTTTGCCCTAATTTCAAGCGTTCCGAACGCATTGACCGTGTCGAGTTCTATGCGTTCCAATCTCGCTTTTCCCTCTTTTAGATTCTTGGCTTTTACGGCAACAGTCAGAAATTTGCGTTTTATTAGGCTATTATTGCCCTTTTGCAGTTGCGAATTGATAATATTTGCAAACTCCCAATGATATTTGCTATTTCTCGACCGCTTGAAAATTTCCATATTTTGGGCGAGTTCCGCCAAGCTAATGTAACTGTTCACGCAAGACAGCTGAACGTCCATGGTTTCGTCAAAATAATTCAAAATACTCATGTACGCCTTGAAAATCCTGTACTGGTCGTCTTTTTGGGCTAAATGATAGGTAATATCGCCAAATTCAATGGTTTTTGAATATGTGCCGTTCTGCAATTCTGCGATGCCATCTCGGTGGATTTTCGTGTACGGAACGCTGTCTTGCGTGGTTTGTGGGGAATTGGGGTTTATTAAAAATTCTCGGAATTGGTCAAAAAGGCTAGTTTTATTTTGCCTGCCCGTCCGGCAGGCGGGCCGAGATTTTGGCTTGGTTTGGGGTTTTTGCGGCCTTTGCCTGCCCGTCCGGCAGGCGGGCCGATTTTGGGCTGTTGGCATTGTTAATACCGCCTTTCTGATTGAAATTTGGGGTTTTTGGGGGATTTTTAACCTTGTAGACACGAATGGAACGCCGTCTGATTTTCTGTAAAATAAAGCGTTTTGCTAAAATATCGGCGTATTGTCCGTTTCTGTGATAGAATGCCAAAAAGGCAAATGGGGCGAAAATCGCCGTAAACGCAAGCATTGCTAGGAACGAATCAACTCGCCCATTTATGTTAAAAAATAGCGTGAAAGCAGGAATCGCTCCTGTAATACAGAGCAGAATCTGTTTCCAACCAAGCCCCATAAATACTTGCTTTTTGGTGTGTAGCACGTCTTTTGGGATTAAAATATACATAATTTTCGGCGATTAAAATACGCTTGTAACAATATTTCCGAAATTTTGCTGTATAATAAATCCTAAAACTCCCAACACTACTCCACCGACAAACTGTCCAATAGAGGAATTTTGCTTGCTGGAATCGGCATTTGCACGTGCCTCAAAATAGCTACTAACTCCCATAATAGCCAAAACCGCACCATAAATCATTAAACCGCCACCGAGCAACAACCCAACGCCGTCGATTAGGGTCTGCATTCCGCCGCTGATAGTAAAATCAAACATTTATTTTCTCTCCTTTTTATAAATTAGGCGACTAGGCACATGGTGGGCTGCTTTTTCATTTGTTTTTTATAAATAGCTATTCTGCGTTGTTTTGCCGCATTTTGTGCCTTTATCGCCTTGTTTTTCTTGGATTCGAGATAGTCCTGAATCTCAAATTTCTTGCCGCCGCCGTCTAGCAATTCCTTGTAAAGTGGATGGCGTTCGATTTGATATTTAACGGATTTGAACGGTCTCGCACCTCGTATCTGCATGAGGCATTGGTCGCCCTCTAAGAGTGCGAGTTCGTCAACCGTGAGCAGTTCACGTCCAAGTTTTTGGAAACTCCGAGAACCGCCGTTGCTTTTTGCACCCAAGTTTTCTGACTCGTTGTGGGTGTCTATCGTCTCTTTTCCGAGCGTTTCAACCCACTCTTTGAGTGTTTCCTTTTCGCCACCGCCTAAAAACAGCTTGGTGTCGCAGTTTCCTATGATTGTCGCCGCATTGTCCTTGTAGATATTTTTTAGTTGTGTGTAGGTTTGCAGGACGATTGTCGCCGAGATTTCTCGTGAGCGAATTGTGGCGATTAGTTTGTCAAATTCGGGAATTTGTCCGATATTCGCAAATTCGTCTAGCAAGCACCGCACATGGAGCGGCAAACGTCCGCCAAACTGCGTATCTGCCACGGTACAGAGCAGGTTGAACATCTGCGAATACATCAGCCCAACAATAAAATTATAGGTTTTATCTGTGTCCGAGATTATGACGAACAGAGCGACCTTTTGCTTGATAGTTTTGCCTGTTTTGGGGTCTTTGTAGCCGCCGATTTTGTCAAGTTCCATTTCGTCCTCGGAAACTAGTTCGGCGACCTCTTTTATTGCGAACGGTGCGAGCCTTGCCGCACAGCTGATAAGGATACTTTTTGCGGTTTTTCCCGCCGCAAGTTTAAAGTATTCGTATTGCGTAACGCAGAAATGTTCGGGGTCAACTGGCAGATTCAAATTTAGCCTTTTATATTTGACAATTTCGCCGTTTTCGTCCCGCTCGTGGTATCTGTCCAACGCCTTTTCTTCGCCCATCGCCAAGCAATCAAACATCAAATCTATCGGATTTTTGAAATTCTCGTCATCTTCTCGGACTTCCATTTTTCGGATAAATTTGACTAGCGTGTTCAGATTTTGCTTATTTTTAGGCAAAAACGAGTGTATGAATGAGATTAACGCACAGTAGAGCAGTTGCTCCGTTTTGCCCCAAAAATCGTCTCCGCCCTTTTTATCTGGGTCGGACGTGTTCGCCATTAGTGCCGTTACTAACGACAAAATATCTTTCTCGGATTTTATGTAGGCAAGCGGATTGTATTTCATAGTTTTTGCAAAGTCAATAGTGTTGAGCGTTTTTATCTTAAATCCACGGTTTGCTAAACAGTATCCGACCTCTTCGAGGATTGTACCTTTCGGGTCGGTTACGACCACAGAACAGCCATATAAGCGACTTAAAGCCGCTTGCATGAGGTTCGGCTTCATATAAAACCGAGTTTTGCCTGTTCCAGAGCCGCCGACCACCAAAATATTTTTGTTCCGCCCATATTGCGGCTTGGCTGGGCGAGAGTTCATTGTCAATCCCTCTGTGTTTGTCAAAATGACGTTGTTTGCAGGGTCTTTGTCCATGAACGGCTTAATATCCCTTTTCTTGCCCCAACGTGCCGAGCCGTATTCTTTGCCACGTTGCGAAAAGTTGCCGTCTTTCGGCTTGTGGCGGAGCAGGGCGAACAGCAGCGTTACAATCCCTGCGACCGCCCAATCCTGCACACGTGTAATGCCCAAAACTGGCAAATTTATTGTGCTTGGCAAGAATGTGCCGAATATCGCAAAATAATTGAGGGCATACCACACAGCCGCAAAAATCAGCACAATCGGCAACGCCTTTAACATCATTACCTTGTACTTTTCGTCCAAATTATTCATGTCAATCTCCTTTCGCAAAAGCTATCTATCTAGCCTCTTTATCCCTGTTTTTGGCGGACGGCGTGGGTAATTGCGTTAAATCTTGCAATTTGTCAAGTGCGGTGTCTATGTCGACCACTTTTCCCTTATTTTGCTCGATTTGTGCCTCGCGCATTTCCGAGTATTTGCTGAACGCCAATTCAAACTGGGTGGCTTCTTGGGATTGAAAAACTAGCAAATACTCGGCTGGATGTGGCTTTGCTGTGTAGATTATGTTGTTGGCTTTTACGTAATTTTTGAAATATTCCGAGTTTTGCTTGTTGACTTCAATCGTAGTTTTTGTGCCGTCTTGGCTTTGGTCGCGCGGATTGTTTACGCACTCATTTAGAAAACTCGGACAACCCAAGTCGGTGTTAAAATCCGCTTGCATTTTGGCTAAATCCGCCGTATCTAGCGTAACTTGTACCACATCTGGCACGTTTACGATATGGATTGAATATTTTATTCCAAACTCTTTCGCTATGGGGTCAAAGGATTTTATGTCGGTTTCTTTGAGGGCTGTTTTTTCGAGTTTAACGCCGTTTTTTATCGCCATTTTCGATATATCTTCCTCGGTCATAAAGCCCGATTCGGATTGTTGTTTGCTTGCAATACGGCGATTTTTCAAGCCTTTACGTATGCGGTATAGCACAACCGAGCCGCCCGCAGCCGCAAGTCCTACTGGGATACCGACCCCTGTCGCCGCCGCAGCCCCAAAAACGCCCGACCTAAGGGCTAATTTTGCCGTTTTTGCTAATTGGGTGTCGTCCGCTTTGTTTAGCAAAACCGTGAAAAACTCGATAGCTTTTCCGCCAATTTTCTTGCCCATTCCGACCTCTTCGTCTATCATTTGTGCCGCAAGGTCGGTGGCTAGGTCGCCTGTTTTCTCGGAGGTTTTGCCTGCCGAATTGGCTAATTTTCCGCCTAGGTCGGATAATTTGTCGCCTATAGTGCTTTTGCCTTGGTTCTCCTCGTCTTCAACGCCTAGGGCTTTGTCTATGGCTTTATCTATGACTTTATCTACTATATTCATATGCCCTCCTATAATTTCACAAACGGCGGCGAAATCGGCGGATAAGTTTCATAAAAATAGCCTATCATTTGCATTAGATTGTATGTGCCGTAGAGTGTCGCCAATGTCAAAAACACCAATAGTAATATGCCTAAAAACATCAATATTATTGGCATTTTGTCTACTGGTAGAAAGTTGAGTATTGTGGGTTTTTTGGGCTTTTCTATCTCTGCCGTGAGTTTCGCCTGTTCGAGGATTTCGAGCCGCTCCGAGAAATTTGTCATGTTGGTTGTCAAATCCTCGATTTCGTCTGCATAATATGCAATGTCCATCGCTAATGTTTCTGTTGCTACGTTGGTTGGCGGTTCGGGCGGTGGCTCGTCTATTTGAGGAAAATCTGCGTTTTCCTCGGATTCATAAGCTGACGATTCGTCCGATTCGAGTAATTCAGATTCTCCCGAAACCTCTTCCATTTCCACGTATTCCTCGTAAATCGGCAGATTTTCCACCCGCCTGCTGGACGGGCAGGTAATCTCCAACTTAACTTTCATTAGAATCTCGTTGAGGGATTTTAGCGTCTCTCCGCTCGCACGATCTAAATCCTCACGTGCGATGTAGCTGTCCTGCAATAGCAGTTTTGTCGTGATTAGGCGTTCTTTTTGTTTTTTGGTCATTTTTCTACTCCTCTTCTCTTTTGGACTTTTTGGATAGCCAACAAACATTCGTTCCAATCCTTGCCGATTTTCGGATATTTCTCTTGGATTGTGTACTCTTTTCCGAGTTCTTTACCTAGCCGTTCAAGCATTTGGGTTGCTCGTTTTGCGGCGGTTCGCCCTGCCTCGTCATTGTCAAGACAGAGATTTACCGTTGTAACATTTGGATTATTCCGCAAAAAATGTTCAAGTACCTTGCTCACAGAACTCGCCCCAGAGGACGAGAGTTTGTGGATTGCACTGTACATGGTTTTTTGCTTAGCGTTCGGATTTTTCACATCCATTGTTGCGGCGGACATGGCATCTATTGCCGCCTCAAACACGCTGACTGCCTCGGGTAGGTCGTTGTTTTTTGGCTTGTCGAGTACGCAAAAATTGTACTCTTTGGAAGAATTTGTGCAATCTAGTGCATAGACCTGTTTCCTGTCGGTTTTGTTGTGATTCGACCTAGTACAGGCGAATTTTGGTGGGTCGGTCGGCTCGCCTACATAGACTGTATTTGAGCCGCCGCCTTTAAATTCGTGCAACTCGTGTTTCTTGGTTTCATCATTATATTTGTAATAGTGATTTGTCTGAAATATTGCCCCTCTTTCGATTGCGTCGTTGATTATTTTTAGGGATATTCCTCGCTCCTTGTGCAGATATGCGATGGTTTTATCGTTATTTGGGGCTTTTGGTGGGATTAGGATTGGGCCTTTTTCTTTGGGCAGTTGGGGTTTTTGAATTTGTGTGGGCGTGTGTGGACGGTCTCCGAGATTGTAGTAGACCGCATGAATTGTCTCAACCGCCGTCTGATAATCCATTTTTCGGTAATTAGTCAAATAGTCTACTGCCGTTTTTCCGCCCTTAATCTTTCCGTTAAAATCATTGAAAAATCCGTTGCTAACGACAAAACTTTTGTCCACTCGCCCATCTGAATGTCGCACCTTGATGTTTTTACCGTCTCTGAATGCCCGACTTCCCTCATAATCCAAGACAAAATCTTCAAGCGGTACAGAAAGGGCTTGTGCTTGCTTTTTTCGCCACAGGTAATCTTCCTGTTTTTGCGAACGCTCTTCCTGCTTTTTCAGATATTCTTGCTGCCTTTCCGCAGAATAAGCGTAATAAGCCTCGAAATCTGCTTTTGATAGTCCCATGGGTTTCGCTCCTTTCATATCTATCGTTTTCAGCTTTGGTCATACCAGCCTTTACGGCATCTAACTCTTCATTATTACCGCCAATATTCATCCAACACTCCACTCAACAACTCCGCCGCATGAATGGCAATCCGCTCCCTAACAACCTTATTTATACCATTCTGCCCCTGTGCGTTGTTTATGAATTGCAAAATACTTTCAATTCCGCCCCCATTCTCGCCCCACTCCAACGAACGAAACGACTCGCTAATGATACTTTCCAGTTCAGGTATCGGTTTTTCGCCGTATATACGGCTTAAATACACCAACTTGGCTCGGTTACTCTTGATAAAATCCTCGATATTATCAAAATCAATTTGTTAAATCAATCCACCACCAAGCATCTATCAAAAATGCTTGGTGGTTGGCTTGTTGGAAACGCTTTTCCTCTTCTTGTATGAATGTTCTCTCGGTAGCGTAGCAACCTTGGGCTGAGACTGACTCGTTTGTTTTCCATGTTGTGATTATCGGGAGAACTAGAAATAACATGAACGGCATTAGCACGAATACCGCCAATATTATCCTGCTTGATGTTTTGGTGCTTTGTTGTGGCATTTTTACGCCGCCTTTCTAAGCAGTCCCTGCGAATATACTACTTTCGGTCTGCTCATGGAGCGAGCTACGTTTTCCATAAATGTGCCTAGATGTTTATCTCGACGTTTCGTCTCTTTTTGCAACGCTCGGCGGTGTTTTATTATTTGTAAATCTAGTTTGTAGCCCACATCGTCAAATCGACTGAATTGTAGTCGAGCCATGTTTAGCTCCGCCTGTAATTGCTCTATCTTGTGTTTTTGATTAAAACGTACTGCGACGCATATTTTTCCGTGCAATCGCCGTATTTTTTGATTGATAAAACCTCGTTCCTTAATATAATCCATTTCATGTCCTCCTGTCTCCAATAAAAAATGGGAACGCTCAAAAAAGCATTCCCGTTTAATATACATTTTGTCAGTCCAACTGCAATATACCTAATTTTAGACACACAAATAACATATTTGCGTGTTGTGAGTCTACCAACTTTCCGTTGCTTGTGTGAAGAAGTATGGAAAGTAGTATCATACTCTTCGCTAAGCTATATGCACCAAAAATCCCTGTGCATATTTATTTTATAGTGCAAATCTGTCAGCACGGCACACGACCTCCGTATTTTCCTCGCAAGGCTTCCTATTCCGATGCGGTATTCGGGTGGGCTAATGTTTTGCGTTCATTCGCATACCATATCCTCGGTAGGTTGTCCCAAATCAAAGCTCTTTAATTTTAACAGGCTCTGTCGTCCTTATCTCCCTACCCTCTACGCTTTCACGCAGGACTTTCCCGTATCGCTAACAGATTTACATATTCAGTTGTAAAAATCATTATACCACACATTTTTTATTTGTGCAAACTTTTTGCAAATTTTTTTGAAAAAATTTTTGTGCCGTGGAAACTATCTCCCATCCATCTCCTCCCTATCCGCCTCGAGCATCCTTTTTAAGTATGCGAAACGATTTTTGATGACGGTTTGTTTAGACCGATAGTTTAACTCCTTGTATTTCCTGTCCAAATAATCGAACATGGCGAATTTTGTTTCATCTACACTTCTTCTGTATGGGATTATGTCCCTTATGTTTGCGTGCAGAACTGCAATTTCTGCCCTGCCGAACTCCTCGTTACACGCTCCTGATAAAAATGCGTATATGCCTATTGGGTCGAAGTCTTCTTCGGTTGGGAGATTGGGAATTTTTGAGGCAACGGTTTCCTCAATGTCCCAAGCATCCATTTGCGGAGATGTTTCTACCGTTGTCTGTTCCATCTCAAACGCTTGAATTTTTGTGTACTTGTTGGGTACGATTTTATCCTCAAAAAAGTCTTTAACTGCGTATTTGTTTTCATATTCCTCGTTTTTTTCAATATTGAACTTTATTTTAAGGACTTTGCCCCCTTGTCCCCGTTTGCCCACTACTTCCCACGTAAATTTTATATCGGTATGTTTAGCTAAGGCGATTTGTGCCGTATCTAACACTCGTTTTTTAAAATCGTTCCAGCGTGGATATTCAGACGGTTTAATCCCTAAAAATTCCCTTAAATCTTCTACTGTAATCTCACGTGCACCCACAAATTCATATTGTTTAAGTATTTCGTACATACGCTGTTGGTTAAAACTAGCTAGGTGTAAAATATTCCATAGCTGATATTTCAAAAAGTGCTTTTGCATATCAAATATAAAGGGCAGGACATCATCATGGCAATCAATGCTCGCAATCCATTCACTATTTTCGTTTTGATACAGTTTAAACTGCTTAAATAGTTGACAAGAGACAAAAGAACGTATTTTTTTATCGCTCTTGGTTTTTCCTGTATTTTCCAAAAATGTTAAAATTATTCGCAATAAATTTTGTGAGGATTTTATTAGACGCGTCATGTTTAATTGTTTGAAATTCATTAGCCGACAATAATCGTCTAGCCTAAATTCGACATTCCTAGTGCTTAAATCCTTTGGGTTAATTTTACTCAAATAAATAGCTAAAAAGCTAAATTGAGTTATTGTCATCGGAGTATTCCTAACTTCGTTAAAGCTGTTACTCTTAACTATCCAGTGGTTATTCGACAGATTGCTCTTTTTGTTATCCATATAAATTCCTCCTTCAAACTATAAATACACTATAACAGACTTGCAGACAATTTGCAAATATTTGTCTGCAAGTTCGTTCCGCATTGTCTGCAAGTTCGTTCCGCATTGTCTGCAAGTTCGTTCCGCATTGTCTGCAAGTTCGTTCCGCATTGTCTGCA
>WRKH01000223.1 GCA_009778175.1 Turicibacter sp. | reverse complement strand
ATTCAGGGCGAATCTCCTCGGCACGTTCTGCCACCTCTTCGAGCAATTCTTCCGTGATAAAATTGCTATTTTCCAACAGATATTCTCGATTGTTAAGGATTTCGTCCAGCGTGAAAAAGTCCAGTTCATTGATGTAGATTTGGCTGATTATCAGGTGGGTGTCGTCGTCGTGCCAGTCTCGGATAATGGTGCCCGAGATGTGGGGATCGTCGCCGTCGTGCCAGGCGGTTAGAATCTGCCCGTCTTCGAGCATAACGCCGTCCACTTCGCCCCTGCCCGAGAGCATGACAATATAGACGATATTTTCGTCAAAATGGCCGATAGTGAACATAGTGCCACGGACGGCAAGCACAGCCGTACCGACACGCGCGACCAGGCTTTGGTTGGAGGCCTGCCCAGCCACACGCACAAGGGCGTTGCCTTCGAGCACGTCCAAGCCGAGATGTTGGCCACGGAGTTCGACGGCGAGGCGGCTGTTAGCGTCCATACGCAGGATGGATTCCCTGTCCATGCGTAAATGGACTTGTGTACGAGCGCCAGTGGCTAATTGGTAGCCGTTAGTGAGGCGCGAGTTGCGGCGCGGCGTGGTGCGAGCGCCTGTTGAGCGGTATAAATCCGCATTGCGACCGTCGATGTCCATGACGGTAACTGTTCGTGCGTTCGTGAACGCGGCAGCGGCGTGTGCCGTCTGCGAGCCTGAGAGGGTGATTAGCCCTGCTAGGAATAGTGCAAATGCTTTTTTTATGGTTTTCATGGGGATCGCTCCGTTTCTGTCTAAAATGACTGGCGGTGTTTTTATTATAGTGTAGCAAATATGATGGGGTTTGTCAAATTTTTTTCGTAAAAAAATCTGTGGGGCTAACGATAAAATTTTCGCTCGGGTAATGTTTTGTGTTGCCCGTTATCAAGATTGCCTTGCAGAATTTTGCGACATCGTAAAAGCAGCGGTCGGTTTCGTCTGGTAAGGGGATTGTGCTGGGTGGTGGGTCGCAGAATGTGCCGTGTTTCCGCACTGAATCGAGGAATTTTTGGCGTTTTTCCTTGTTAAAATTAAAATGCGGGCGAGCTAAGACTTTTTGGTATTCATGTAAAATATCCTCGTTATAGTGGGTTTGTACCCGAGCATCTTGATTTATAATCATATCTACAATTCTGCCAGGTTTGCCGCCAAGATTGATAAATCCCGATATAATCACATTTGTATCTACTACTATTTTAGTCTGCACGATGAACAGTTACCTCCCAACCATTTAGGCGTTCCTCGATTTCCATGTCTAACTCTTCCGACCACAGCCTCGTAACAGGCAACAAATTCGATTGGTCTTCAAACGGTGCTGCTTTTCGCCGCAATTCCGCTAATAAAGCCTCTTTCTCTCGATTTTCTTTTCGAGCAAGTGCAATTTCTGCATCAATCTCCTCCATGGTCATTTCGGAAATGCCGTCCAAAGCCGCTTGTTCTCGCATGGATTGTACAGCTTTTCTACATTCTTCCATAACGTCCACATTGGGGTCTTGCGGCTCTCTCATTCTTTCACGCATGGTTTTCTCTCTCGGCATGGGGCGAGGTATGGGCGTGGTATAGGCGGCTGTTTTGGGTACTTCCCTTGTCTGCACCACCTCATTCACGAACGTCAGAATCGTCGCCGTGGCATTCAGACCCGCATTCTGGCACACTTCCTCAAACTCATTGTGCATCTTCTCGTCTAAATATACTGTCAAACTCGTCATTGTAAACACTCCTTTATATTTTTTTATTTTTCTAAAAAATCCGCAGGACTAACGATAAAATCCTCGCTCGGATAATGTTTTGTGTTGCCTGTTATCAAGGTTGCCTTGCAGAATTTTGCAACATCGTAAAAGCAACGGTCGGTTTCGTCTGGTAGGGGGATTGTGCTAGGTAGCGGGTCGCAGAATGTGCCGTGTTCCTGTACCGAATCTAGGAAATTTTGCTGTTTTTCCACGGCGAAATTAAAATGCGGACGAGCCAAGACCCTTTGGTATTCTTTTAAGATTTTCCTATTGTAGCAAACCGTCAGCTGTAAATTTTCAACCATGGCTGCAATTTTTGCGGGCTTGCCATTGGGCGATTTGAACGCCGATACAATCACATTAGTATCAATTACTACGTTGGTCGTCATAGTGAACCGTTACCTCCCACCCATTTAGGCGTTCCTCGATTTCCATATCCAACTCATCGCTCCACAACTCGTCAACAGGTATCAATTCCGTTTGATTTTCATATGGAGCAGAATTTGCCCGCAATTCCGTTAATAAAGCCTCTTTTTCTCGATATTCTTTCCTGCCAAGAGCTATTTCGGCATCTATCTCTTCCATGGTCATGTTGCAATTACCATTTAACTCTGATGTTTTTCGCATAGATTCCAATGCCTTGCTAAATTCCTTTCTCACGTCAACATTTGGGTCTCGAGGTTCTCGCAACATCTCACGCATGGTCTTCTTGCGTGGGACGGGGCGGGGTATGGGCGGCGGTGGGGCTGTTTTAGGCACTTCCTTTGTCTGCACCACCTTATTCACGAACGTCAAAATCGTCGTCGTGGCATTCAAACCCGCATTCTGGCACACTTCCTCGAACTCGTTGTGCGTCTTCTCGTCTAAATATACCGTTAAATTTGCCATTTTTGTACACTCCTTTATATTTTTTCAGTCCTCTAAAAAATCCGCAGGGCTAACAATAAAATCCTCGCTCGGATAATGTTTTGTGTTTCCTGTTATCAAGGTCGCCTTGCAAAATTTTGCAACATCGTAAAAGCAGCGGTCGGTTTCGTCTGGTAGGGGGATTGTGCTAGGCGGCGGGTCGCAGAATGTGCCGTGTTTTTCGACACCGTCAAGAAATTCTCGCCATTTTTCCTCGGCAAAATTAAAATGCGGTCTCGTTAGCATATCTTCGTATTCATCTAAGATTTTTTTGTTGTAACAGACCGTCAGTTGCAAATTTTTAGCCATAGATACGATTTTGGCGGGCTTGCCGTTTGGCGATTTGAACGCTGACACAATTACATTTGTGTCAATTACTACATTAGTCGGCATAATGAACTGTTACCTCCCACCCGTTTAAGCGTTCTTCGATTTCCATGTCTAACTCATCTGGTCGCATACTTGTAACGGGCAACAGATGCGATTGTTCTTCAAATGGTGCCGCTTTTTCCCGCAATTCCGTCAATAAAGTCTGTTTTTCCCGCTTTTCTTTTCTGCCAAGGGCTATTTCGGCATCGATTTCTTCCATAGTCATCTCCGAGCTGCCGTCCAAAGCCGCTTGTGCCCACATATTTTCCAACGCCTTGCCGAACGAATCCATCACGTCAACATTTGGGTTGCATGGCTCTCTTCTCTTTTCACGCAGGGTCTTCTTGCGTGGTACGGGACGGGGAATGGGCGACGGCGGGGCGGCTATTTTAGGCACTTCCCTTGTCTGCACCACCTCATTCACGAACGTTAAAATCGTCGCCGTGGCATTCAAACCCGCATTTTGGCACACTTCCTCAAACTCATTGTGCGTCTTCTCGTCTAAATATACTGTCAAACTTGTCATTTTAAACACTCCTTTATATTTTTTCAATCCTCTAAAAAATCCGCAGGGCTAACTATAAAATCCTCGCTAGGGTAATGTTTTGTGTTGCCCGTTATCAAGGTCGCCTTGCAAAATTTTGCGACATCGTAAAAGCAGCGGTCGGTTTCGTCTGGTAGAGGGATTGTGCTAGGTAGCGGGTCGCAGAATGTGCCGTGTTTTTCGATATCATTAAGAAAATTTCGCCGTTTTTCATCGTCAAAATTAAAATGCGGCCTTGTCAGCACATCTTTGTACTCATCTAAAATTTGTTTGTTGTAACATAGGGTTATTTGCAAATCTCTAACCATATCTACGATTTGGGAAGGCTTACCAGTAGTTGACTTGAACCCCGATACAATCACATTTGTGTCAACTACCACATTAGTATTAGTCGTCATAATGAACTGTTACCTCCCACCCATTTTGGCGTTCCTCGATTTCCATGTCTAATTCCTCCGTCAACATCTTTTCGATGGGCATTAGATGGGATTGTTCTTCAAACGGTGCAGCTTTTTCCCGCAATTCCGTCAATATAGCCCGTTTTTCTCGTTTTTCTTTCCTACCAAGGGCTATTTCGGCATCTATCTCTTCCATGGTCATCTCCGAGCTGCCGTCCAAAGCCGCTTGTGCTCGCATAGCTTCCAACGCCTCGCCGAACTCTTTCTTTGTGTCAACATTCGGGTCGCGCGGCTCTCTCATTATCTCACGCATGGTCTTCTTGCGTGGGACGGGGCGGGGAATGGGCGGCGGCGGGGCGGCTGTTTTAGGCACTTCTTTTGTCTGCACCACCTTATTCACGAACGTCAAAATAGTTGTCGTGGTATTCAAACCCGCATTTTCACACAACTCCTCAAACTCGCTGTGAATCTTGTCATCTAAATATACCGTTAAATTTGCCATTTTTGTACACTCCTTTATATTTTTCAATCTCCTAAAAAATCCGCAGGGCTGAGAATAAAATCCTCGCTTGGGTAATGTTTCGTGTTGCCCGTTATCAAGGTCGCCTTGCAGAATTTTGCGACATCGTAAAAGCAGCGGTCGGTTTCGTCTGGTAGAGGGATAGTGCTGGGCGGCGGGTCGCAGAATGTGCCGTGTTTTTTGACATTATCAAGGAACTTTCGCCATTTTTCCTCGACAAAATTAAAATGCGGACGTGTTAGCACATTTTCGTATTCCTCTAAAATTTGCGTATTATAGCAAATTTGCATACGTGAATCTTGACTTATAACCATGTTCACTATTTTTCCAGGCTTGCCAACAGTATTGATAAATCCCGATATAATCACGTTTGTGTCAATTACTACATTGGTATTAGTCGGCATAATGAACCGTTACCTCCCACCCATTCAAGCGTTCTTCAATTTCCATGGCTAGTTCCTCCGACCACAGTCTTTTAACGGATAGCAAATTCGATTGGTCTTCAAATGCCGCTGCCTTTTCCCGCAATTCCGCCAACAAAGCCTGTTTTTCTCGCCTTTCTTTTCTAGCAAGAGCTATTTCCGCATCGATTTCTTCCATAGTCATCTCCGAAATGCCGTCCAAAGCCGCTTTTTCTCTCATGGACTGCACCGCTTTTCGACATTCCTCTCTCACGTCAATATTCGGGTCGCACGGCTCTCTCAGTCTTTCACGCATGGTTTTCTTACGTGGTACGGGACGAGGAATGGGCGGCGGGGCGGCTGTTTTGGGCACTTCCCTTGTCTGCACCACCTTATTCACGAACGTCAAAATCGTCGCCGTGGTATTCAAACCTGCATTTTCACACAGCTCCTCAAACTCGCTGTGGGTCTTGTCATCTAAATATACCGTTAAATTTGCCATTTTTGTACACTCCTTTATGTTTTTTCAATCTTCTAAAAAATCCGCAGGGCTAACAATAAAATCCTCGCTCGGATAATGTTTTGTGTTGCCCGTTATCAAGGTCGCCTTGCAGAATTTTGCGACATCGTAAAAGCATCGATCGGTTTCGTCTGGTAGAGGGATTGTGCTAGGTAGCGGGTCGCAGAATGTGCCGTGTTTTTCGACATCATTAAGAAATTTTCGCCGTTTTTCATCGTCAAAATTAAAATGCGGTCTTGTTAGCACATCTTTGTACTCATCTAAAATTTGCTTGTTGTAGCACAGGGTTATTTGCAAATCCCTAACCATAATTACAATTTTGGCAGGCTTGCCATTGGGCGATTTGAACGCCGATACAACTACATTTGTGTCAATTACTACATTAGTCGTCATAGTGAACAGTTACCTCCCACCCATTTTGGCGTTCCTCAATTTCCATGTCTAATTCCTCCGTTAACATATTCTCAATGGGCATTAGATGGGATTGTTCTTCAAACGGTGCAGCTTTTTCCCGCAATTCCGTCAATATAGCCCGTTTTTCTCGCTTTTCTTTCCTGCCAAGGGCTATTTCGGCATCTATCTCTTCCATAGTCATCTCCGAGCTGCCGTCCAAAGCTGCCTGAGCCCACATAGCTTCCAACGCCTCTCCGAACTCTTTCTTGGTGTCAACATTCGGGTCGCACGGCTCTCTCATTATCTCACGCATGGTCTTCTTGCGTGGAACGGGACGGGGAATAGGCGGCGGCGGGGCTATTTTAGGCACTTCCTTCGTCTGCACCACCTTATTCACGAACGTCAAAATCGTCGCCGTGGTATTCAAACCCGCATTTTCACACAGTTCCTCAAATTCACTGTGGGTCTTGTCATCTAAATATACCGTTAAATTTGCCATTTATAAACACTCCTTTTATCGAATTGTACACCCCCATTATACACCATCAAGCGATTTTTTGCCAATAAAAAAGGCAGACTCTCGTCTGCCTTTTGCTTGCTATCACAAACCCAACGAATCCACAATATCGTCAATGTCCTCTAAATCATCGGCGGTGGGTGGGTTGTCGTCTATGTCATCTATGTCATCTATATCGTCTACGTCATCCACATCTTCAAACTCCAAATCCACCAAATCTTCCTCGGGGGCGGGGTCGATGTCTTTGTACGTGTTGTCATAATCGTTATACGTATCCTCGGGGTATTCGTCTTCTGGCTCATCGGGCTCGGGGTCGCCTAGGACTACTTCTGGTTCGGGTTCGGGCTCTTTTTTCTCGTCCTCGGCTTCGTCCGTTTCGGTTGTGTCGTTTTCAGGCTCTTCCTCAAAATCCTCGTCAACCTCGGGAAATTCTGGGTGGATAACGATTGCCTCTCCGTCCTCATCTATGCCGATTTCGGGGGTTAGTAGCAGCAAATCGTCTAGGTCTAGGTCGAAAAATTCTTCGTCATAGCCCTCTTGCGGGAAGTCTAGGTCGAAGTCGAAATTGAACGCAATATCTTCAAAACTACCTTGCCATGGCGGTGCTTGGGGGTTTTGTACCACGCTGGCTGGCAATCCTGCTAAATGTCTCAACCAACCGCCTGAATACGTCCAACCATTGTCCTCGCTAAATCCGAGTCCGAAAAACAGAGATAACCATTCTATAAATGGCATACCAATCATATTTGCACCGTGTATACTAGTCGCTCCAATACCAGGGTCATCCTCTGGAACTGGTACGCCGTTTATTAAGACGGTAACGGGGGCGTGGTTGCTCATAAGTGTGCCACCATTGAAATGAATATCATTCGAAACGATGCGACCACTGTTCGTCCCCCATGGAATCATACCATCGCCGATAATATTGTGATTCAATGCGACACTATTTTCAACACTTCCCATATTTAGACCAACAATTCCACCAGCCTCCATTATATTTTCGACAACTGCTGTGGAAAAAGTTCGCAAAACCCTGCCATTGCTAACTCCCACAACACCGCCAACAGCCATACCCTCTCCCTGTACATTCCCCACGGAATAGCTATTACTAACAAGACCATTTGGTCCTCCGCTGTCCCCCGCTATACCGCCAACCGCAGAAGAATTACTTTGAATTGTGCCGTCAAATAATGTTCTGTTAATAGTACCACCATTTCCACCTGAAACGCCACCAACAGAAGCGTTATTATTATTGACGTTGAGGTTTCCATTAACAGCAACAATTTCAATCAAACCTAGATTTCTCCCTACAAGACCGCCGACCATCGTTCCACCCATACTATTATTATTCCATGTAATATTCGCAACCACATGAACATTCCGCACCGTGCCACCAGTTCCGATTTCCTCAAACAAACCACCCAAACTGTTCACAGTCATAGAAAACGCATTAGTTATCGTGGTATCAACCCTAAATCCATTCCCACCAAAAGCCGCATTAAACTCCCCAGGAATAATCGTATTCACAATGCTAATATCCGCCATTAACTCCACACGCACAAAATGACTGCGTTCGGCGGTGGTCATGTTGGCTAAGGTCGTCCAATCGTCCGCATTGTGTATGAAAAATGTGGTTGACAATGGCGAAAATATCAGCACTTCCCAGTCGCCTGTGCTTATATGGTTAATCGAGCGGACTATCGTCAGCCAATTTGGCGGAACGGTTACGTTAATACGGTTCTCCACCTCGGCGGCTGGCACATTTGACGGCGGCGTAATTACAATGCGTGTGCTGCCGTTGGTTATTTCTGTTGTATATTCCCAAAGCCCCTCAACGTCAATTTGTGTTGACGAAGTGGGCGGTTGCGTGATTGTGATACTGCCAAGTGGTGGCACTACGTTAACCAGCACCATTCCAGTAGGCATAAATTGTATTTCGGGCGGCAACCAACTTGGCGGAACATTAACTATAATTCTATCTAAATTAGTTAAACCTGATGGTGGCGTAATTGATACAAAAATACCGTTCAATGATTGGGATTGGAAGATCATCAAATCCCAATCCCAACCCTCGTTAGGCAAGTCAGGCACAACATCAACGGTTGCATTTGGGTTGACATTTACGACAAGATTACCCACGACTGGCGGTCTTAGAGTAACTCGGATTGCCACAGAACCTCCAATGACAGTTATATCCATTTCTCGTTCCCAACCTGGCGGCATTGTTATATCAACATTACTCAACATTTCGTCTTCGTCCAGTCCTGCGTTTGGGGTAACATATATGATAATTTCGCCATTCGGTTGTGTGGTTGGGGGAGTGGCACTCCAACCGTCCTCAACGTCAATAATAGGCGGCGGAAATGCTCCGCCTGTATGCGGAGGTTGTACTATTGTAACGCCGCCGATTGGTGCGGGCGTGGGTGATGGTGTCGGCGTGGGTGTGCCCCTTTCAAACTGAAAATGCACGTGTAGCACATCAATTACGAATTGGTGTTCTTGGAGAAAGTTAAAGTCCACCGAATGGAAATTGCCATGAAACACACCGTTTGTTAGCATTGTCCAACTGACATAATTATCCCAATCGACAACAGATTCAATGTGCAAAGACGAAGTGCCTGGTGCAGAATTGCCAGTTACAATATTACTACTTGCCGTTCTAAACGTAAACGCACCGTAACCTGTATTTCCGTATTCTGAATCTCCATGCGTGAAATCCAGCGGATTTCTTATGGTACTACCTTCGAATCCTGGGGAAAGCCCCAAATGCACCCTAGGATTCGCCGCCGTATGCGGATACCAAGTAACAAAAATAACACGCTCGCCAGGATTGGCGGTTACGGTGGGCGGTGGCGGATTGGTATCTGTCGGCGGCTCGGGTGGCGTGGGGGTCGGCGTGATTTCCGTGGGCGGCTCGGGCTCGGGTGGGGTTGGCGTTGATGAATCCCCATTCAAAGCGAACGACACAACAAAACCGCCGCCATTGCCATTCTCTATATTATATTTCCAATTTGGAGGTACTAAAATGTCAAAGTTGACATCGGAAACCGCCACAATCCGACGTGCGGTCGGCGGTGTTAGGACAATCTGTGGAGATTGCTGTTGAATTACGCTAAACGTCCAGCCAGGCGCTTGCGACAAATCGACATGAATCTGCTGGC
>WRKH01000222.1 GCA_009778175.1 Turicibacter sp. | reverse complement strand
GCGAGGGCAAAGAAGTGGCGTTTACCGTTAAAGATTAAACCCGTGGGGGCTCTGCCCCCACACCCCCGCAAGGGGACAAGCCCCCTTGACCCCCAACTTTCGTCTTACTTGACTCGTGGCTAATCGTGGGAGATTTGCGATTTTTCGTGATAGGAGGGTGTTGTTTTAATGTATAACGAGGATTTTACCACCGAAGACGAACTTGCACTAATAAAAAATACTTTAATTGAAATTGCAGAGGGTATTCTTGGACATACGTATGCACAACCCAAGTCAATAAGTTTGCTATGCTTGAATTTTAAGATTAATTGCGATCAATTTGGCAAACTGATGATTGAGTTTACCCTGTTGGAGAAAAAGGGCAATCTTGATTTGGAAAAATTCAAAAATGTTGTAATGCAGGTTTGCCCACAAGCCCATGACATCATCGACGATAATTTTGTGAAATCCCTTATAAAAGCCTATGCTTTCTGCTATTTAGAAGATTTGAGGGATTTTGCGGATACATTAACGATTAAATTTTAGATTTTGTCCAACTTTTCAAAGTGGGGTGCAAAGTTTTAGTGATTGCGGGCGGATAATATCCGCCCCTACAAAAAAATTTTGCCGAATTTATGCGTAGGGGCGGATATTATCCGCCCGTGGGGTCAAAAAATTTGCAGAAAATAAAAAAGGAGAGTAGCGTATGAAAAAATACAAAGACACATCATTATCGGCACAAGAACGAGCCGAGGCACTAGTCGCCGAGATGACAATCGAGGAAAAAGCCTCGCAACTAAACTACAAAGCGGCGGCAATCGAACGGCTGGGGATTCCTGCCTACAACTGGTGGAACGAGGGCTTGCACGGACTGGCACGAGCCGGCACGGCAACCATGTTTCCGCAAGCAATCGCTCTGGCGGCGACTTTTGACGAGAAAACCATGTTTGAAGTGGCTGAAATCATCTCCATCGAAACGCGCGCAAAATACAATATGTACTCGGCACAGGGCGACCGAGACATTTACAAGGGGCTGACGCTCTGGTCGCCTAATATCAACATTTTCCGAGACCCACGCTGGGGACGTGGGCACGAGACTTACGGCGAGGACACGTTCCTGACTGGGCGGCTCGGCGTGGCGTTCGTGAAAGGGATTCAGGGCGAGGGCAAAGTCATGCGTGCCGCCGCTTGTGCCAAGCATTATGCCGTCCACTCGGGGCCCGAGGGCTTGCGGCACCATTTCGATGCCAAGGCGGATGCGAAAAATTTAGAAGAAACCCATTTGCCGCATTTTGAAATGCTTGTAAAAGCGGGCGTTGAGGGCGTTATGGGGGCGTACAATCGTGTGAACGGCGAGGGTGCTTGTGCATCCGATTTTCTCATGGGAAAACTGAAAGAATGGGGCTTTGACGGCTATTTTGTATCCGATTACAAGGCACTCGAAGATTTCCACCTGCACCACGGACTGACGAAAACGGTCGAGGAGTCGGCGGCGCTCGCACTCAAAAAAGGCTGCCATGTCTGTGCTGGCTACGTTTACGAGCACCTGATGACGGCGTACGAGAAGGGCATGGTAACGGAGGAGGAGATTACGCGCGCGGCGGTGGCGGCGATGCGGACTCGTGTGCGGCTGGGGCTGTTCGACGACGAGACCGAGTTTGACAACATTCCATTCTCGGTGATTTCCTGCGAGGAGCATAATCAGAAATCCCTCGAAGTGGCGAAAAAGTCGATGGTTCTGCTGAAAAATAATGGGATTCTGCCGTTGGCGAAAGGCAAATACAAGACGATTGGCGTTATCGGGCCGAACGCCGACAGCCGAGATGCGTTGATTGGGAATTATTTCGGCACGGCGGACAGATATATCACATTTTTGGACGGTCTGACGGCGAAATTCGATGGGCGAGTTTATTACAGTTTGGGTTCGCACCTTTTCAAACAGGGATATTCGGGGCTTGCGATGCCTGGCGACAGGTATTCCGAGGCGGTCGCAACGGCGGAGCAATCGGATTTGGTGGTGCTGTGCGTGGGCTTGGATGCGATGCTCGAGGGCGAAGAGGGCGATGCCGGGAACGAGTTCGATTCTGGCGACAAATACGATTTGCGGTTGCCTGAAAGTCAGCGGATTTTGGTCGAGAAAGTCTTGGCGGTGGGCAAGCCGACTGTGGTCGTCATTGCGTCTGGCAGTTCGTTGAATACGTATTCTGACAAGGCTGATGCGATAATCCAGGCGTGGTATCCGGGTTCGATGGGCGGTGCGGCGTTGGCGGACATTATGTTCGGCGAGTCGCCGTCAGGTAAATTGCCGTTGACGTTTTATAAGGAGATTGAGGGATTTCCGAGTTTTGAGGATTATTCCATGGCTGGCAAGACGTATCGGTTCTTGGAGAATAGCGATAATGTGTTGTATCCGTTTGGCTTTGGGTTGACGTACTCGAAAGTGGAGTGTACGGCGGTTGAGTATGCGGACGGCGTGGCGAAAGTGGCGGTTGCGAACGTGGGCAAGGTTGACACGGAAGAGGTTGTGCAGCTGTATATCAAGGATAACAAATCGAAGCATGCGGCGAAGAATCATAAGCTGTGCGGTTTCCAGCGGATTAGCATAAAGGCAGGCGAAAAGTTGACTGTTGAGATTGCGTTGGATGGGTCGGCATTTGATGTGGTTGACGATAGCGGCAAGCGGTTTGTTGATAGTGATAGTTTTACGTTGTTTGCGGGGGTTAGTCAGCCTGATGAGTTGAGTGAGAAGTTGAGTGGGGCGAAATGTGTTAAGGTTGACATAACGAAATAGGTATGAATGGGAAAAGGGCGGATTTTGGGAATTCGCCCTTTTGCTCAATTCAAAAAAACAAAAAATTTAGGATTGTCAAGCGGTAGCCTTGTTTGTCTCGAAAATTTCCCCTTGCAAACTCAAACAAAATAACATATAATAATTACAGGCAATAAAAATCTCAATATAAAAATTTGCGAGGGCACTATGAATAAAAACACAGACCAAGAAACCAACAATCAAGACAAAATATATTGGCACGACGCATTTTTCGCCGCCCTGCAACTAGAATTGCACGATTACGAAGATGTCCTAATATTTGAAGACGAGCATCAATTAAGCAAAGAAGCCCTAAAAATGGACGTTCTAATAATCAAAAAGCCAGCAGATGTAAAAATAGAAAAAAATATAGGACGAATATTCAGAAATCACAACATTTTTGAGTACAAATCCGAAACAGACAATCTTTCCATTTGGGATTACAATAAGGTTATAGGTTACGCAATGATATACTCTGCTTTTGAGGAAATTCCCACGGAAGATATAACAATCAGCTTTGTAGTTACGCCAAAACCCATGAAATTATTCGCTCATCTTGTCAACGACAGAGGATTTGCTGTTGAGGAAGTTAGCAACGGCATATATTACATTAAAGGCGATACTTTCAACATACAGGTAATCGAAAGCAAGAAATTAACCGCCACAGAAAACGTCTTTTTGAAAAACTTGCGGAGCAGTCTAACAAAAACAGATATGCAAGAAGTATTTGAGGCATACAGGAAATACGGAATATTGGACAAAGTGAATATTTATCTTAATAGAGTGTTGGGTGCAAACCAACCAATTTTGGAGGAGGTTTTAGCAATGTTTGATGTAGCTGTGAATAACATTATTTTGAAACATTTTGAGGAAAACGGTATTTTGGATAGGCTTAGAAACGAAGAACGAGAAGTAACCAAGCGTGAAACTGCCATTAAAATGCTAAGAGATGGATTATCTGGATTAAAGGTGTCAGAGTACGTAGAAATGCCGCTTGAATGGGTGCAAAGCCTTGAAAAATGAATCCTATCCACTAAATCAAACAGGCGGAATTTGCGAAAAATCCGCCTGTTTGTGCTACCTTTACAACCACAAAAAAATTTGTTGCAGATTTTTTTGCGGTTTGGTATAATTATTTTATCAGCCACCGTCCTTACGGCGGCGAGCCAATTTATATTAGGAGGGCAACAGGCATGGATAATATATTACACGCAAAGATTGAGGAAATTCCGAAAGAGCACAATAATAAGCACGAAGGATACGAATATTACAGACGAAGATTTACGCCTCTTGGATTTGCAGAGCAATGTGAGGTTTCAATTTATGAAATTCCTCCAGGAAACGCAATGTGTCCTTATCATTATCATGTGATGAATGAAGAAACATTCTATATAATAAGCGGTAAAGGCTTACTAAAAACACCCACAGGCGAAAAAGAAGTTTCGGCTGGCGATATTTTGTTTTTTCCTGCCAACGAGAACGGCGCACATAAGTTGACGAATATCTCAGATACAGAAATGCTAGTATACTTAGATTTTGGCACTCGAAACGAAATAGAAATTGCATTTTACCCTGATTCTGGAAAAATTGGAGTGTGGGGCAAAAATATTAACAAAATATATAAGGAAAATCAAAATGTTGATTATTATGACGGAGAGTAACATAGTATAAGCGTTATCTTTTCCGTCCACTAAAATTAAACAGATAGAAGCAGTAGCGAGTCAAATTATATACGGATTATTTCCTGGCGGATATGAAACCAATTGTAATATAGGTTATCGCTAATGGAGCTAGTCAAATGATTTATTGGCAGAGCCGCTAAAAATGGTCAATGTTACCCATAACATACCGATATTAGAAGAGCCTTTGATTATCGTTAAATTTATTTCGCATAACCTTGATTAGGATTTTAATTTTTGTCGAGAAAATTTGGAAAAGTATGGAGTTGGAACTGCTGAAAAAATATGTTGACAAATCCCAAAATATATGGCATAATCGTTTCGTTCGATTGCAAGTTAATTTATGTTTTGTGAAAGGTGGAAAATTAAAGTGCATGATTTTGAAATTCTTTATGCTGATATAGAGTTGAACGACTTGTTATCGTCTATAAATGAAACAGACACAAAAATCTTTACAGTATGTCATGGTAGTTACCATGCGAATTTTATTGCAAATAGAGTAGCAGAAATATTGATTGGGCTAAATTTTGATGAAAGAACTATTGAAATTGGAAAAATTGCAGGATTGATTCACGATATAGGTTGTATTTCGGGTAAAAAAGGTCATGCGTTAAAAAGTGCACAAATGTGTGCTAAATTTTTAAGTAAAATTAATGTAACACAATTAGAGAAAAATTTAATAGTTCAAGCAATCGCAGACCATTCAAACGGAAATAACATTAAAAGTGCAATTGGTGCAGCCCTTCTAATTGCAGACAAAACTGATTTATCCAAGAAAAGAGTCCTAAATCCAAATGATGTCAATAATTATCATAAAAATTTATTGGAAGTTGACAACGTCGAAATTACCGTGCAAGCAAAAGAAATGTTGATAAATTTTGTGGCATCTGATAAATTTTCTATAACCGCATTATACGAATTATGGAGCAAGGCATTTACTATCCCTGCAAAAGCTGCTAAATATTTTAACCTTTCTGCTGTGTTTGCAGTCAATAATTTGCGGGTTGATAATATTTATGAATAATGTGTTGCAAATTGTTTTGCGGTGTGGTATAATTATTTTATTAGCCATCGTCCTTTTGGCGATGGCGAGTTAATTTATATAATGAGAAATGAGGAAATTTCGATATGGAAAATATTGCAAATATTACAATAAACGTATTTGTTACAATGTTATGTTTGTTTATCATTGGGCTTATCCACGAGATTGGACATTATGTTGTGGCACGCTGTCTATTGAAAGAGCCAGATGTAAAAATCACGATGGGGTTCTTCGGCAAAACTATTTTTGATAGCAAAAGATTCAAAATCAACACATTTTTCTTTTTCGGAGCCTATGTTGGGAACTACTCGGAGGGCGAGGCAAACCGTTTTCATATGATACTGCTATTTTTAGCAGGTGCATTTTTTCAGGCTTTAATGGCTGTTCCTATTGCTTTGTATTTAAGCGGAGGGATACTTAGCCTTGGCGATTTTATTGGTTTTTTCCAGGCAAGTCCGTTTAGAGACGACCTCTTATCTGTGCCGTTAGAACAGGCTGGGGGTTGGCTTTCCACCTCCGTACCGCTGGATATTTTTAATCGTTTTTTGGCGAGTTTGCTAGGGTTAAATAGCTTTGTTATGCTTTTTATACTCATTCCTTATGTATACCCGCTAAAACTTCATGGGAAATGGCATTGGAATCCAAGCGACGGATTGTGGGTTCTAAAATACCTTTTTAATAAAGTTTCTGAGAAAGATACAGCTGCGGCCATGGCTTCAATCAATGAGAAGACCGATATAAAATAAGTATTATCTTTTCTGTTTGCAAAAATTAAGCAGGTAGAAATTGGTGGGCGGGGTGTGGTATAATTATTTTGTTAGATACCGTGTTCTTTTGGCGGCGGCGAGTTAATTTATATTAAGTGAAAAACGGAGGAATTTATGCAAGTCGCTTTGTTGATTATTACAGCAATTTTGCTGATTGTTTTCTTGGGATTGGCAATAATGTCCTATATTATGTTTTGTTCGTTCTTGAAGCGAGAGAAAAAAGGCACAGATACTGATGCGGAATTTGAAAATCTTCCCGAACAATGGAAATTGAAATATCGACCGGTATATGAACATAAAAAAGCCGAGCGAGCATGGTTTTTGAGTCTTCCTTACAAGGAGCTGCAAGTTAAGAGTGATGGTTACACACTAAATGGTTACTATTTGAGCCAGCAAAGCAAAAAGACGGCTATTATTCTGCATGGGCATAAAAGAGATGCCCTTGATGAAGCTGGAGAAATCCGCTTTTATTATGATATGGGCTATAATATTTTTATCCCTGACATCCGCTCACACGGCAAAAGTCAAGGTAAATATATTGGGATGGGCTGCGTTGATCGGGGCGATATTATCAAATGGATTGATTTATTGCATGACAATAACGAAAGCGACTGCGGATTTATACTTGTCGGCTTTTCTATGGGCGGCGCAACTGCACTTGCTTTAAGCGGGAATATTGATTTGCCGCCGTCTGTTGCTGCTATAATTAGCCATAGCTCCTTTACGTCCATCAAGGAATTAATGTCATCTGTAATAAAAATGAAGCCAACTTTGATTAAAAATTTGTTGATATTCGGTTTTGAAATATGGTGTAAATTGCTTGTGGGATATGGCTTTAACGACAACACACCAGAACAGGGGGTTCAAAAATCAAAAACTCCTATTATGATTATTCATGGTGCTAAGGACAATCTGGTGCCGCTTTATATGTCTGAAAAGCTGTTTTCGTTATGTATTTCAGAAAAAGCATATTGGGTGGATGAAAATGCTGGGCATGATATGGTGGGATGGTATGAAAAAGAGGTATACCAAAGTCAAATCAGGGCTTTTTTGAACAAGTATGTAAAATAATGCAGAAGCAAAAAAGCCGTTCGACTAACTGCTACAAATTTGTAGCGATTGGGCAGAATCACGAGTCAAAAAATAACGAATGTTGGGGGGTGCCTGGTGTCCTGTGGACACCGTTTAGGCGTTTCCAGAGGAATAAGGGGGCTAGCCCCCTTACGGGGTGTGGGGCAGAGCCCCACGGTTTTAAGAGGTTTAGGGCAGAGTTTCTCGGTCTTCGGGTGTAACGTATACTGTTCGATAGAAATCGTAGATTACGAATCCTGGTTTTGCTCCGTTTGGCTTTTTTACTTGCTTTCTGGGGCAATAATCCACAGGTACCTGATTCGACATCCTGCCCTTGCTGTGATATGCCGCAAGTTTTGCTCCCTCCAAAATTGTACTATGCGGCACTTCTTTGCCCGCACTCTGAATTATAACATGAGAACCCGCTATATCCTTTGTGTGTAACCAAATATCCGTTGGTCTCGCCGTTTTCATCGTAAGTATATCGTTCTGTGTGTTGTTCTTCCCCACAAATATATCGAAACCGTCCGACGATAGATAATGAAGAGGCTTCGATTTCCGTATGTTTTTCAGCTTGTTCTTCTGCACCCTCTTCAAAAATCCTTGCTCCGCAAGCTCTGCCCGTATCTCCGCTATATCCTCGTCATTTGCCGCCACCCCTATGCTCGCCAATACAGAATCCAAATACGCTATATTTTCCGCATTTATAGCCTTCTGCTCCTCGGCGGCGGCGTATGCCCGTTTGGCTTTATTGTAGCGTTTGAAATACTGCTGGGCATTTTCAGCAGGGGTCGCCTCGGGGTTTAATGCTATTTCCACCTCTTCGTCGCTGTAAAAATCGGGCAATATTACCCTGTCCGCACGTGGAGGCACATTATGTATGTACGCCGTCAACAATTCGCCCTTATGCCGCAATTTATCCCTATCTTTTGCTTTCCGCAATGTTTCCTCATGGGTCAAAGCCTTGCGTTTGCAGCGTTCCATATGATTGCCCACCACTTTAAGCAGGTCGGCAGTTTTTTGTTTCATGCGATAGTGCAAATCCTGGTTTTTATAGTGTTCTTCCAGCATTTGCGAGGGTGATTCAAATACGATTTTTTCAAATTTCGCATACAGTTCTAGCGGCAGGGCGGAAAAATCCCGCTTTCCCCCATCTAGTTCATAAATGGCATAGGAAAAAGCCCCTTTTGAGACTTCGTCATACAATGCTGCAAAGGTCTCAAAAATCCGCCGTTTTTGTTCAAAATTCAACATTCCGACAAAGGTATCGGGGGAAATTTCAGCCCTTAGGCAAAGTTCTGAGCCTAAGACGGGGCTTATCCCGTTATACGACTGATAGAGTAAATTTTGCAGGGCGGCATTTGCTGTTCCTGCCAATAGCCCAAAAAAATAATTTTCATCAATCGGGAGTGGCGGCACTTTATTTTGAGAGGGGGGGCGAACATATTCTCTGCCTGGCAAGATTTCCCGAACAGAACTTAATTCTCTCGGCACATGGCGAATGGAGTCCATAATTGTTCCATTTCCGTCAACCAAAATTATATTGCTATGTTTGCCCATTATTT
Source organism: Turicibacter sp. (assembly GCA_009778175.1). Classification (GTDB taxonomy): domain Bacteria; phylum Bacillota; class Clostridia; order Lachnospirales; family WQUN01; genus WRKH01. Next base: position 418 of record WRKH01000222.1, on the reverse strand, counting down.
CGACAATGAGGCGTTTAACCGACAGATCGCCCATTTCATTCGGCGATTCCACAGAAATTTCAATAATCCGTTCAAAATCGGGTTGCAATATTTCAACCACTCTGCCACCGCTCAAGTGTTTCCGCAAGAGCATACAGAACATGGGGGCTTGCAACGGATTTTCATAGCTAAGATTTGTCAGATGCACTCTTGGGCTATTGGCCTCGACTGCCAACAGCAATTTATAATTTTTCCCTTTACATCTGGAATTAATCACAATTTTATTCTTATCGGGCTGATAGATTTTATCCACTCTACCCCCAACCAAAGAATCCGAAATTTCCCACCTAACACCACTCAACATTACCCCATCTAACGGCATCTTCCCACCTCTTAAAACCGTGGGGGCCAGCCCCCACACCCCCGCCACTTTGAAAAG
>WRKH01000221.1 GCA_009778175.1 Turicibacter sp. | reverse complement strand
GTCTGGGGGCGCGCCCCCAGCGGGGTCAAGGGGCAGAGCCCCTTGCGGGTCTGGGCAGAGCCCAGCGGGGTGTGGGGCAGAGCCCCACGGTTTTAAACGTCCAAATTTTGTACCGTGGCGGCAAATTCGTTTATAAATTCCCGCCGTGGCTCGACCTTTTCGCCCATTAGCTGGGTAAAAATCAAATCCGCAGCTATTGCGTCGTCTAAATTTACCTGCATCAGTATGCGTCTTTCAGGATCCATTGTCGTGTCCCAAAGCTGATCCGCATCCATTTCTCCCAATCCCTTGTAACGCTGTATGGGCTTGATCCCGTCCCGCCCAATCTCCGCTAGAATATTATCAAGCTCCGTGTCGGAATACGCATAATACTCCTTTTTCGACTTTTCAACCTTATAGAGCGGCGGCTTGGCAATGTAAACAAATCCGCCCGAAATCAAATCCGTCATAAATCTATACATAAACGTCAATAATAAGGTTTGTATGTGCTGCCCATCCACGTCCGCATCCGTCATTATTACTATCTTGTGATACCGCAATTTTTCCAAGTTAAAATCTTCATGAATACCCGTTCCGAACGCCGTTATCATCGCTTTTATCTCGTTATTTGCCAAAATTTTATCAAGCCTCGCCTTCTCCACGTTCATAATTTTGCCGCGCAAAGGCAAAATGGCTTGATTTTTGGGCGATCTAGCACTCTTCGCACTGCCGCCTGCCGAATCTCCCTCCACTAGATATATTTCGCAATTTATCGGATCCTTCTCAGAGCAATCCGCCAATTTGCCAGGTAAACGCCCATTTTCCAATACGGATTTACGCCGTACCAATTCTCGTGCCTTTTTCGCAGCATCCCGTGCTCGTGCCGCCGTTATCCCCTTTTCAACGATAATTTTTGCCTCTGTTGGATTTTCTTCCAAAAAGGCTGCAAATTGTTCGGAAAAAACATTCTCGACAGCCGTTCTAGCCTCGCTGTTTCCTAATTTTCGCTTGGATTGGCTATCATACTGCGGTTCTTCCATTTTTATGCTAACTACCGCCGTCAAACCCTCTCTCACATCATCGCCCGAGAGTTTTTCTCCGTCTTTCAAAATGTTAAATTTACGGGCATAGTCGTTTATCGTCCGAGTCAACGCTGCCCGAAAGCCCTCCAAATGTTTGCCGCCATCCACCGTGTTGATGTTGTTTACAAAGGTGTATGTGTTATCGATAAAACCGTCATTGTACTGCACCGACACCTCGACAAGTGTATTTTCCCATGTATTTTCGCAATAGAAAATCTTTTCCGTTAGCGGGGTCTTGTTTTTGTTGATGTATTCGACAAATTCCCTTATTCCGCCCTCATAATGATATGTTCTCGTTCTATTAGGCTCAACCCTCGCATCTGATACGGTTATTTTCAAGCCCTTGGTCAAAAAAGCCGTCTCTTGCAGGCGTTGCTTGATTGTATCGAAGTTAAATTCAACGCTCTCAAAGATAGTAGCATCGGGCTTGAAATGGATAGATGTTCCCGTCCGTTCTGTTTGTCCAACAATCGTCAGCGGCTCGGTGGTGATACCTTTCGAAAATGCCATCTCGTGTATATTTTTGCCGTCATGCACACTAACTTTTAACCAATCTGACAGGGCGTTTACAACGGATGCTCCCACACCGTGCAATCCGCCCGAAACTTTATAAGTACCCGAGCCGAATTTTCCGCCTGCGTGCAGAACCGTAAAAACAACCTCTACTGCTGGGATGCCAGCTTGTGCCTGTATGCCCACAGGAATCCCTCGTCCATTGTCCTCAATTAATACCGAGCCATCCGCTTCTATTTTTAGCTCAATTTCTCCACAAAAACCTGCCAATGCCTCATCGACTGCATTATCCACTATTTCGTAGATTAGGTGGTGCAATCCCGAACCATCGGCAGCCGTACTACCTATATACATTCCAGGCGTTTGGCGCACTGCCTCAAGCCCCTCCAATATTTGTATATTATCAGCGTTATAATCCATAAATTCTCCTTTACTACCAAAACTCAAAATTTAGTCATGAAAAAACCGTGGGGCTCTGCCCCTTGATCTGGCACAAGACCGTCTTGCCGCTGAGGGCACGCCCCAGACCCGCTCGTTTGTGATGTTTCAATTCGTTTGCGACATCGCTCCATTTTAGACTTTTGAGATTTTACCCGCTACCATTTTCATTGTGTTGGTGGCGTTTTTGCCCAAAATGTTTTCCGTACCTGTGCAGGTTATTACCGTTTGTAAATCCCTAATATGCCGAAGCAGGGCGGCTTGTCTATTTTCGTCTAATTCCGACAATACATCGTCTAGGAGCAGAACAGGTGTGTGGCGGGTACGTTGCTTTATTAGCTTAATCTCTGCCAATTTTACGGATAATGCAACCGTTCGCTGTTGCCCCTGCGAACCATAAATGCGGGCATCGTTCCCGTCTATCGTGAAAATCAAATCGTCCTTATGCACTCCGACCGAAGTACTTCCTAGCACAATATCCCGTTGCTGACTTTTTATAAGGCGTTCGGCATATTCCTCTATGCGAACCTGCGGTTTATAATTAACCGCCAAAACCTCCTTGCCTCCTGTGATATTCTGCAAAATTTCTGCCGCTAACTCGCCTATTTCTTCGGCGAAAGCTGTGCGGTATTTGATGATTTGCGTACCGTATTTATATAGCGGTTCGTTCCACACGGATATGGTGTCCTGTAGCACTGGGTTTTTGGGGATAGATTTCAGCAAATTGTTCCGCTGTTTCAAGGTTTGGTAGTATCTTTTTAGGGCGTAATAATAAATGCCCGTAAGCTGACACAATTCCAAATCCATAAATGCTCGCCGTTCGGCAGGGCCCGCTTTTATCATACGCAAATCTTCTGGTGTGAAAATTACGACTAACAGCAAGCCTAACAAGTTATCCAGCTTTTTAATCGATATACGGTCGATAGCAATCCCCTTTTTTCTACCGTCTCTAAAAAGATGTACATCTATAAGCTGTCGTTGCCCATCCGAATCCGATTGAATTTCCGTTTGCAGATGGGCTTCCGCTTCGCCAAATCGTATTAACTCCCTATCATGCCCTGCCCTCTGCGATTTGCCCGTGGCACAGAAATAAATCGCCTCTATGAAATTGGTCTTGCCATTTGCGTTGTCGCCATGAATTATATTGATGCCATTCTTTAGCGAAACCTGCAAGTCGGTAAAATTCCGAAAATCCTTAATAGTCAGTCTATTTATCCACATTAGTATAGACGGAGTGGCAACACGAGATATTTTGCCAGTTCGCTACTCTCCCCTCTAATTATACATGGGCTTAGGTTGCTTGTAAAGTGCATTAGGATATTTTCTTCTTCCAAGGCCTTCAACGCTTCCATAAGGTATTTTGGATTAAAGGCAATTTCCAACGGCAACTCTCCATCCCCGCTAACTGTCGCTTGTATCTCATCGAAAACTGTACCTAGCTCCGTATTTGACGTTATAATCATGCTGCTCTCTGTGATTTCCAGTTTCACGGGGCTCTTCTTGTTTTCTCTTGCAACTAGCGTGGCTCTCTCCAGCGAGCTTAACAACATTTGCCGCCCTGTGGTAACATCGATTATCCTGTCTTCGTTGAAAATTTGGTCGTACCGCACAAATTCGCCCTCTAATAGCCTCGAGACAAACGTGAAACTGGGCAAGCGGAACAATATTTTCTTATCCGTTAGGGAGAAGGTCAGGGTATTTTCCTCGTCATTTGTCGGTAGAATACGACTCAGTTCGTGCAGTGCTTTACCAGGGATTACGGCTGAAAACGGGTCTCTTTGGTCTTCGTTCAAATCAAGCCTCTTGTAGGAAATGCGAAAGCCGTCTACTGCTACCATATGCAGGGCGTTATCTTTTTGCTCTATAAGTTCCCCCATTAAAATGGGACGTGTATCGTCTGTTGCAACTGAAAAAATCGTCTGCCTTATCATGTCCCGAAATTCCTTCGTTGGAATATTGTAGGAATTGGCATCTTCAATTTGTTCCATGGCTGGAAATTCCTCGCCAGAGAAGAAGGGCAGGGTAAATTTTGCACGTCCGCTTTTGCAAACTGCCTCCCTATTTTCGCCCGTTTCAATAGAAAGCTCCGAATCTGGCATTTTGCGAACCATATCCGTAAAAAGACGGGCTTCTATTGCGATATTGCCATGTTCTTGCACATCGGCATCCATATACGCTGTTTCTATCGCCATATCAGAATCATTGGCGGTCAGGCGGATACCATTCTCATCGGCTGTCAGCAGTACACATTCCAATATAGGCATGGGCGTACGGGCACTTACCACTTTCCCCACCAGACCCAAATTTTCGATGAGTCTTTCCTTCGCACATCTAATTTTCATTTAACATACCTCCATTTTTTTAAAACCGTGGGGCTCTGCCCCACACCCCGCTGGGGGCGCGCCCCCAGACCCGCATCTTTTGTATTTGTTTTTGTTAGAGCCGTTGCCAATTTTTTTACAGGCGGTGTTTGTGTATAAAAATATATATCATAAAAGCTGTAGTTGCCTTAGGGGGTCTTAATATGTGGATAACTCAATTTTTGCTGATAAAATAGCCGTTTATCGACAGGGATAACTTGTGTATAACTTCGGAATAACTCATAAAGTTATCCTTGTTATTCTTTTTCGTGCTGAAAATTTTCTGCGGGGATTGCCGCTTGGGCAAAAGTTATCCCTGTTATCCTTGTTATTCTTTTTGAGTTATCCTTGTTATTCCGAATGTTGGCAAAAAGTTATCCTTGTTATTAGGAGTTTCGGAAAAAATATTGCCGCTATTGCCCTAATTTTTTTGAGTTATCCCTGTTGTTTGGTCGGTTTTTTGCAAATTGCAAAACTGGCGATATTTGGCGTAAACATCGGGTTTTATGGCGTTGGGTTGAGGGGTGGCGGAGTGAGTTATCCTTGTTATCCTTGTTATTCTTTTTGAGTTATCCCTGTTATTCCGAACGCTAACAAAAAGTTATCCTTGTTGTTCCGATTTTGGAAAAAACAGACCGATTATTACCATATTTTTTTCGAGTTATCCCTGTTATCTATTTGGATTTTTGCATGGCGTGAAAATGGCGATTTTTGGCGTAAACATCGGGTTTTATGGGGATGATTCGGCGAGTGGCGGAGTGAGTTATCCCTGTTATCCTTGTTATTCTTTTTGAGTTATCCTTGTTATTCCTATTGGCTCTGTTTTGGTGTTTTGTCTTGCTAATCTTCCTCCTCAAACACCGCCACAACAATAATATTATCCTCCTGCGGCGTTAAAATTAACGGATTTTGCGTCGTTTGCCCAGTAGCACCAGTAACCTCAAAATGTGAGAAAACAAAACCCGCCAGCGGCACAGCCGTTACCGTTATCGGCAATCCTCTTATGTAATCTGCGTTAAAATATCCAATCGAAAAGGCATAATCGTCCAAATTTTCGCCATCGAACAAATCGGCACGAATCTGTGCACCCGATATATCAAACCAACCTTGCTCGCCGTCCGTTATCCAAATAATATTTGAAAACCCGCTTTCCAAGCCAAGCCCCAAATTTGCCCTGTCCGTGCGGTTGAAATAATTGCGTAAATGCTCCAATGAATAATTGCCACGATTATCCAAAAAATGCCGCAAACGCATGATTCCTTCGCCATACCAAGGTTCGGCGGAATTAAGCCAGCGATTCGTCCCTTCGCCGTGGCGGCTATCCAATCGCCAGCGGTAGAAATCCGAAGCAATCGTGGGCAACCGATACTCCACAAGCCTATCAATCTCGGCATTTGTGCGGGAGGGGTGGAAAACCGTTCCCAGATACGTGGCATATCGTGCCGCCACCAACGCCCGAAATTCAGCGTTCTGGAACAGATTGTACCAAATATCCACAGCCCATTGTGATTGCATCCCCGCCCACGGCGGCTCGGCTACCCAACCCGCTCCTCTGGTCGTGAAATGCCTCATTCTGTCGAATTGCGGCTCATTCATTGCCTCGTCAAAATCGTGGGCAAAAAACCGCCAACGCCCGTCCGCACCCGCAATTCCCTCATAATACGTCTCCGTCCGCCACATTATGAAATTATTGCCAGGCCAGTCCCAGTTGTCAAAATGATAGTATATCAGAAAATAATCGATGAAATTATCCACGCAAATCAGCGTTTGCAAGTGCTCAAAATTCGCCTGCACCGACATATCTGTGCCGTTTATCGTGTCGATAACCTCCATCCACGAGGCGTATGCGTACCTCTCGAACGCCGAACGCCCCTCGTCGTAGTCAACGTGCAAGAGTGGATGCCCCTCTGGCAGCCGCCCGTCCGAGCCAGCCCACGGATATAGCGGGTCGTCTGGCGTGAGCAGCTGATTATTTGTGGTGCTGCCAGGTGCGATTTCCAGCACGACTATGGAGTTTGGGTCAACGCCAGGGTATCTTGCGGCAAGCTGCACATCGCTGCGATGTTCCCGCAAGCAGTACATTCCCCAAAATTCGCCGTTTACAAAGACTGCACCATAGGACGAATTTTGCGTATCGGGGCGTAATGGCTGACTTATCGCCACCGCAAGGGAATCCCGTATTGTGGTTCTGTCCCAATCGGAGATTCGCATGGAAAGATGCTTAAAATCGGCAACTTCGCCCAGCGGCGTGTAGAAACTTTGGCGAGTGTTGGGAATAAGTGCGGGCATATCGAAAACCACGCCGTCGCCCCTGTTGAAATTCAGCCGCAGCGATTTTTTGGGATGCCGCCGCGACCAGTTGCCCGAAACTCTGCCCTCGGCAAACTGCGAAAACATCAGCGTTCCGTCTGGGTAGAAAATTTCGGCGTAAACCTCGGGGCGGAGGTCTCTGTCCTGCCAGTTGTGGTACATTCCCCCTTCGGAATCCGCAAAATAGCGGGGTTCGATGGAAATTGAAATTATGCGAGTGTTGAAATTGCCCCTGCCGTTATTTTCCACGAAAAACGACTGCGTTGCGGTCGCCGAGCCGATGCCGTTTTCGTTAAACGCCCGTGCACGAACGACCATCCCATTGTAGTACAGCCGAGGTGTGCGTGGGAAATGGTCGTGCCACCACCAACTGCGGTAATAATGGCAACCGTTGGCATCGAAACAATTTTCGTCCCCGACGATTCCCATGGACATTGGACTAGTGCGTTCCGTTGGCGTGGGCGAGAAGATTGGGATAAAGTTAGCGAAAATGGGGGAATCGAGGGTTGGTTCGCTGCCGTCTAGGGTGAAGCGGATTGTTGTGTAGGGTTCGGCGGTTAGCGTTAGCTCAAATTCGTGTTCAAAAAAACCGCTTGGGTGTGAGAAAGTTGGGGCGGCGGGGATGTTGGTTGGGTCGATTTCGGGAGCGGCTGAATCGGCAATATTAGAATTTGCCGTTAAATCGCTTGTGCCGTTATTTTGGTAGTTTGAAAAGACTGCGAAAACCAGCACAGGTACGAGTACGGCGGCGATAATTCCGCCGAGTAGGATTATTTTTTTCATGGTAGACCTCCGTTTTTTTCTTGATTATAGCATATTTTTGGGGAGTTTGCAAGTTTACCCCCCCCTCTCAAACCTCCAAACCCCACCACTAAACACCAACTCAACCACCCCACCTACAAAACTAACCCCATACTCCCAACTCCCCAACATCGGATTATCATAATCAATCACCATCACACCGCCGCCCAGCATCCGCCAGCCAAAATCCGTCCGTATCCCATCCAATAACCAAAACCCAGTCCCATCCTCAAAAAAACTAAAATCCCCGCTTCCGCCAATTTCCCGCCAATTCCCCAAAATACTCTCCGCTATCCGTTCAAGCACCCAGCCATTCGCCGTCATGCTATTCTCATTATGCACCACAATCTGCAAATCAGCCGTAAATCCACTGCCCAAACCCTGACCTGTCCGTGGATTGGTTATCTGAAACCGCCCATCCGCCGTGAACGCCCAAATATCGCCGTCAATATCTATCCATTCCCCAGCCGCAAATTCTACAATATCCACCGCTCCAACGCCAGAAACAGGCACCAACCTATCCAACAACCAACCACTAGCCGTTATGCTGTTCTCATTATGCACCACAATCTGCAACTGCTCCCAAAATCCACGCCCCAAATTCTGACCTGTCTGCGGATTAAATATCTCAAACCGTCCGTCCGCCGTAAATTCCCAAATATCGCCGTCAATATCTATCCATTCGCCCACGATAACCGACAAATCCGCCGTCTCGCCGCTTCTCGTGAACCGAAAGCCTGAAATCTCAAATTCATTATACCCAACCGCCGTAACAAAGAAATTCTGCACTTCCAAGCCCTGATAAATCACAAGCAAACTATCCGCCGCATTAAAATCCCAGGTAAAAGTCCCAGGCCCAACGCTCCAATCTCGGCTGCCTGTACCATCGGCATTTAGCGTATAATATCCGCCGTCCCAAAACCAAGTACCCACGAGAAAATCAAATAAATCTTCCCCCAAAAAACTAGCACCAAAAGGCGGCACAGGCAACGCATTTAGCGTGCCATTTATCACGCTCAAAAAGTCCACTCTATCAATCGGCACGGCAAAATTCAGCGGCTGCCCAGTCGTAAAGCCAGCCTGATTCACCCCAATAACCTCGCCGTTCGTATTAAACAGCGGCCCGCCCGAATTCCCGCCAGCAATCGGTGCTGTGAACATAATCGTATCGGCAATCATATAAGGATACGCCGCCGAGGTCTCCGACAGCGATGCAACATTCCCAATAGTAAAGGCATTGCGGAACATTCCATGCGGCGTACCGATAGCATAAACCGCCTGCCCAACTGCCAGACTCTCTGGGTTCCCCAGCGTTACAAACTCAAAGCCTCGACCTTCCACCTGAAACACAGCCAAATCATTTTCCATATCATAAAAATAAAATCCCTGAATTTCAAAATGTTCGCCCTCATGCGTCTCGATATGCGTAGCCAGCCTAGCCACCGCCATAACATGGTGGTTACTAATCGCCGCACCCTCCGCATTGATAAAAAAACCACTACCATTCCCAACAAACTCGCCATTCACAAATCCACCAACAGTAAAAACGGCATTAGCATTATTCTCAAAAACCTCTTCTGGCAAAAGCCCACCAGCCCCAACAACCTCCACTTCCACCTGTTCAACCACAGGCACATTCTCAACCGTTTCAACAACAGGCTCGCCCCCACAAGCCACCAAAAACAAAACCACCAAAAATAAAATTTTCTTCATAACATTATCGCTCCTTAAAACATTAAAACCGTGGGGGCT
>WRKH01000220.1 GCA_009778175.1 Turicibacter sp. | reverse complement strand
AAAGTCTCCAATCGTAATTCTACCACAAAAAAACAAATTTAAAGTTTGTCCACTTTTCAAAGTGGCGGGGGTGTGGGGGCTGGCCCCCACGGTTTTAAATCTTTTAAAGCCTGTATGGCGAGAATGTAGCCCATGGCGTTGAGGCCGCATATTTGAGCGATGCATACGGCGGCAGTTACGGACTTTTTGCGAAAATCTTCTCGAGCGTGAATGTTGGATAAATGAACTTCAATGCATGGTAGGTTTGTAGCAGATATTGCGTCTCGTAAGGCGTAGCTGTAATGGGTTAATGCCCCTGGGTTGATTACTATAGCCTCACAATCATTATAATGACATTCCTGCAAAAAGTCAATCAATGCCCCCTCGTGGTTGGATTGGAAAAATGTTAATTTTGTAGAAGGGGGAGCGTTTTGGGTAATGAAATCGTTTAATTGCTCTAAGGTTGCCGTGCCGTATATGTCGGACTCTCTAATCCCTAAGAAATTCAAGTTAGGTCCGTTTATTATTGCTATATTCATCTAAAATTTGCTCCGATACCTGAGATATGGACTCCTGAGTGTCCACTACAAAATTGCTGTATCTTTTGTATAATTCGTCCCTCTCCGCCAAAAGTTCCATCATCTTTGATGCCAATGGCCGAGTGTTGGTCTCCGCTATGCGATCCGCCAAAATGTCGGCATTGCAACGTAAATATACGGTGAATCCCTGTAAAATCATGTTTTGCGGCCGCATAACCGCACCGCCGCCAAGGGCAATTACAGAAGCCGTTTTTCTTGAGATTTTGCCGATTACTTCGGTCTCCAACCCCCTGAAAAAGGCTTCGCCATAAATGTCGAAAATTTGCGAAATTGGCATTTTTTGGCTCGTTTCGATTAGGCTATCCGTGTCGATAAATTCCATGTCCGTTAAGTCCGCCAAAACCCTGCCCAATGTGCTTTTTCCGCTCCCCATCATGCCTATTAGTATTATGTTCATCAATGCTTAGGGTTTGCCCCTATTATCGAGGCTCCATGGGTTATTACCTTTATTATATCCACATCGAATTGACTGTGAAAGGATTCTAGCTTAGCAAACATATGCCCTTGATCCGTAACTACATATTTTGGAGGCAAACGATTAAGAGCATAGGCGGCTATATCCATTCTGCAACGCTTGCATTTGCATATATCCATTGTTCTTATGACGGACGGCAACAAATCTTCAACATAGCCTTCCATATAATTTTTTAATGCAATATTTTCTTCCAAATTTTACACCTCTAATCGTTTGTCCAATTTGTCTGTATACGTCCTGTATTTGGAGTAATTGTCAATGATTTAGAAGAAGTGCCATTGACTAAGTGGATAGTACCTGCACCACTAACCGTACCTCTTGGCAAATATTCAGTAGCATTTGGCATAACACCGCTACCTTCTCCAAATATCACGCCAGATGGCAAAAACACCGTGCGTTTTTCTTCTACATATCCTGCTGGAAATATCGTGTAGCTACCATTCATTCTGTCAAACTCTATTCTCCAACGCCTCCCCTCCGCCACGGACATACGCTGTATAAATTGCAAATCCGATTGTAAAGTTATGGCGGCACGCTCCAAAACACGTCTGTCATGGTTTCGATCAAGGGTAATGGCAGTTACCGTTATCACGGAAATCAATCCTAAAACCAGCACGAGCTCAAGTAACGTAAAACCGCTATTTTGCCAATCTTTCTTGCAATAGTTTAACCTGTTCATGTGGTAGTTCGCCCGCCTCCGCTATACTTTCATTCCAAATCACAAAAGCCTCAAATGCCTGGTAAATCAGCATAGGCAAGCCATTTATAACTTTCGGCACTTTCGCCTCCTCCGCCTGTCGTAAAAATATCGTTTTTTGCGGTGTGTAGATTATATCAAATGCAAGTTCCACGCCCTCAAAAAAATCGAGGGAAGCTATGGGCGAATAATCCTGCAGAGTGCCAAAACCGAGCGTGGTAGTCTGTATAACAACATCTGATGGCGATTTCGCAACTGCCACATCTATATTATAGCACTTCTTTAGTTGGTTTGCAAGTGCATTTGCATTTTCTTTTGTCCTGTTGAAAATGGTAATGTGTTTTGCACCAAATTCCGCCGCCGCCATGCAAGCTGCATATGCACCGCCACCTGCACCTATTACCGTAACCGTACGCCCCGAAAACCCGACATTCATCAAATCCAACGAGTGTTTTATCCCCAAATAATCGGTGTTGTAGCCCTTATATCCCTGCGGAGTCCATTCTAGCGTGTTTACAGAGCCGATTTTTTCCGCCATGGTATCCAAATTAGATAGGAACGGCAACACAGCTTTCTTATGAGGCACGGTAATGTTCAAGCCTTTGATATTCAAAGCGTGTGCCCCTCGAACGGCAGTTTCCAGCATTTCCGACTTCACATGAAGCGGCGTATAAGTCATGTTTACACCGTAAAATTCCGCAAAATATGCGTGTATTTGTGGCGAAAGCGTGTGCTGTATAGGGTCGCCCATCACACCATATACGGCAGTTTTACCGTTTGGATTCATAATAATGCCTTAACATCTTGCGTTCCAAGCCTCGTTTCAGCTTTGCGGTAAAAACCTCTTTTTTTGCAATGGGCTTAACAAGCACAGTGGTAAGACCCGCATTTTTGCCGCACCATATGTCGGCAAGCAGTTGGTCGCCGATTATGGCGGTTTCCGTCGGTTCTGTCTCCATTTCCCTCATCAGCTTTTTCAAGGATGCGGTAAAGGGTTTTAATGCCATGGAAGCCCCTGGTAGATTCATGGGCTCGTTAAAGGCGTTTAGGCGTTTTTTGTTGTTGTTGGAGAGCAATGCCACCTTGAAGCCCATAGCGTTCAGTTGTTTAACAAGTGCAGTAATTTTTTCGGGGGGCGTTATATCGGCGTGGGTTACTAGTGTGTTATCAATATCGTATATGATACTGCGTATCCCCTCTTTATATAGCTGATTGTACGGCACATGAAAGATGGATTCCAGATAAAAATCCGGTTTTAATTTCGTACCCATAGTTACCTCATTTCTTCGTATATGGTAAAAGTCAACCACAGCATAGGCGGAAATTCCTTTGAAATTTCGATACGGCGAATAGTAATGCCGAAGGTAGGCAGAATCCTTAAAAAACCGTCAATGTCATCAAAGTCGCCCTCAACTGTGAGCCTTGCATATGTTTCAATTAGATACTCGTTATTTACAAAGACCTCTTGGGTATTTGCACTGAAATCATGTTCAATCAGATTCAGTTCATCGAGCAAATTTTGCACTTCGGCGAGTGCATAGCCAGTGCCGCTAGGTGGTTGTGCGATTTGCAGATAGGCAATCCCGTCTAACAACTCTAGATTCTCATCGACATTAGATAGATTTTCCTCCAAGACAGCCAACTGGCGTTCCGCCACAATTTGGTAAAATTCCTGCACTTGCAAAGAATACAATCTTTCCTGCATCAAAAACAAAAACACAAAGGCAACAAGCACAACATTAACCACAAAAAACAACAACCACAACCTCATACAAACCCCTTTTCAAGATTAAAACCGTGGGGCTCTGCCCCACACCCCGCTGGGGGCGCGCCCCCAGACCCGCTCGTTTGTTATTTTGTGGCTCTCGATTTTGCCCAATCGCTCCAAATTTTTTGCCTGTTAGGCAAAATCTGTCCGCAACCCTCGTCAAACTACCCAATTACGCCCGTCAAACCCAAACCAAATTAAAAGTTTGTCCACTTTACAAAGTGGCGGGGGGCGGCTGGTGTCCTGTGGACACCGTTCAGCCGTTTGCGGAGCAATTGGGGGCTGGCCCCCAGGGTCTTATCTTTTTGTAGTGTAGCGTAGTAAGTCGATTTCGTCTTGTAGTTCTAGGTCTTTTTCGCCCGCCATGGATTCTAAATGATGCATGAATTCGTGGCGTAGAACACGATCAATCTGCTTTTTTAGATAGTCGAGCGGGACTTTTCCGTAAATTTGCATGAAAGAGCCGTAAAAAATGGTAATGTAACGCCCTAAATTACCACCGTGATTGTATTGACCTAGGATAAAAAGATTATCGTCTGTGGCCTTGGGGTGGCTTACAGTTTCAGGCGAAAGGTTTACGCCGCCATTTAAATTTACGAAAATGGCTTCAGGCAAATTGTCGGTTATCTCGTCCAGTAATTCTCCAAATTCTTCAAAGGTAATATTCATGTTATCCATTATAGCAGATGCTCGAAAATTTGTAAAGACCGCTCTGCTTTCAGTAAGATAGGACGGATTTAATATTGTCATAACCCGCTAGCGTGTTCCTGCCGTTTAGGGCTTCAAGCTCGATTAAAAAAGCCATACCAACGACCGTCGCCCCAAGCTCCGCTATCAAATCGGCAACAGCCTTAGCCGTGCCGCCAGTCGCCAATAAATCGTCCACGATGATTATCCTATCCTTGGGCTGGATTGCATCTACATGGAGCTCTATTTCTGCCGCTCCGTATTCTAAATCGTAGCGTTTGCGTGCCGTTTTAGCGGGTAATTTCCCCACTTTGCGAGCTGGTACAAAGCCCTTGCCTAGCTTATAAGCAAGCGGTACCCCAAAAATAAATCCCCGAGACTCTGGGCCTACAATAATGTCAAACTCATTACTATCAAAGAGAGCTGCCATTGTATCGACCGCTAGATTTAACCCTGTCGGATCTTTTAGCAGAGTCGTTATGTCTCTAAACATTACGCCCGCCGAAGGAAAATCGGGTATACTTCGTATCATGCCCTTTATCTGTTCCACCGTTTGCCCTGTTTTCATATTACTCATCCCCTTTTTATGATTTTAAAATCACCTAATCCAACCTAGACGTTTTTATAATTTTAAAATCACCTAATCCAACCTAGACGTTTTTATAATTTTAAAATCACCTAATCCAGCCTGGACGTTTTTATAATTTTAAAATCGCTTACTCTAACCTGAACGCTTACATTGCCGTTGTAGGTATTCAATTCCAGCGTGTACACTATGTCCATTTTGAGAATATCGGTAAAGCCCGATATTATGCGGCGATAGGTATTTGTGTCGTATAGACCCTGCAATTTTTCTAAAAATTCAGCATTTTTCCCAAATGCTATGCCCTTAATTTTAGATCTGCCGAACGTGAAAATTAGCGTGTTTTTGTCGTTTATTATGCGTAAATTTGAAACACTCACGCCTCGACTGATAAATAGCGGTTCGCGGTTGGATTTGCCAAAGGGTGCAAGCGTAAGCAATTCGGTCGCTAATCTCTTTGTTATGTCGGATAAATCTAGCTCTTTGTCTATGTGAATAGTTTGAGACAAATCGGATTCCTTTAGGTTGTGGGTATCGTTGAGCCGCCGTCGCAATTCGGGTACATTGTCTTTGCTAATGGATAACCCAGCCGCCATCGAATGTCCGCCAAACCGTAAAAATAGGTCTCTATTTGCATACAACGCCTCAAACATATTGTAGCCGTCAATAGAACGCCCCGAACCCTTTAGAATATCTTCATGGCTTTCCGTCAGCAGGATAACGGGACGATATAATCTCTCCTTAATGCGGCCTGCGACTATCCCCGCAACACTTTCGTGGGCTAAATTATCCACTAAAACAATTATCGCGTCCGTTGTTTCCTCTAATCCTTTCAAAGCTCTATCGGTACATTCACGGGTTAGGGCTTTGCGTTTTTCGTTTAGTTGTATCAAGGTCTGTGCTATTAAATTTTGTTCGGCTTCATCGGTAGAAATCAGCAGTTGTACGGCTGACTCTGCCCTCTTTAGCCTTCCGGCAGCATTTATGCAAGGCCCCAAAACAAAGCCGATTGTTACAGTATCGATGGGCTTTTCTGCATAACCTGTTAAGGTAATTAAGCGAGCCAAGCCCGCATTTAGGCTCTTATTGCTGTTTAGAATATTTAATCCTCTCTTTACCAACGCTCTGTTTTCATCTATCAGGTCAACAACATCGCATACAGTCGCTATCGTGGCAAGAACAGTCAGTTCCTCACGAAGCATGGAAAAATCTTCATTTTTATAAAGATAGAACGCCTCCATAAGCCTAAGCGAAATCCCAGCCGAGCACATCTCCTTAAAAGGGTATAAACAAGCGGATTGTTTGGGGTTCACAATAGCGACAGCACAGGGGAGTATGTCCGTTTTTTCATCATCTTCCGTGAAAGCAGGTTCATGGTGATCGATAACAATTACATCTAGCCCAGATTTTTGGGCATACTCTATTTCAGGTATTGCGGAAATTCCATTATCACAAGCTATTAGCAGATTATAAGCGTTTTGTATTTTTTCAATCGCCTGTATATTTAGCCCATAACCCTCTTTTTCCCTGTGAGGTATATAAAAATCTATACTTGCTCCGCAATTTTTTAAGGCTTTGTACAAAATCGTTGTGGACATAACGCCATCAGCATCGTAATCCCCGTAAATCATTATTTTTTGATTATTTTCTATGGCATAATGTATGCGTTCAAAGGCTATTTCAGCATCCTTCAATCTGTTTATATCCAGCGGTGCAAGTATCGGATTCAAATAAGATTTTGCCGTATTTTTGGTGCGAATACCTCTATTTGCCATCACTGTAGCGACAGTTGGGCTAATATTCAAAGTCTGCGACATGAGAGGTATATCGGCATCGGTTTCAATAATGTTCCAAACAATTTCTTTTCTAGCGACTTGTTCGCTCGCTGCCTGTTCGTTGGTTCGTTCTATAGGTTTTGCCATACTGGCTCCTTATAATTTAATATTTTACCTGTAACCTTGTCGTCATCTATGTGCAAAATAGCATAATGGCGGTCGTTTTTAGCTTGATAATGCGAAAGTGAGCCTGGGTTTAGGAAAAAAATATCATTTTCTGTAAAAAAATGTGCTTTGTGCGTATGACCGTACAAACAAGCATCCACCTTTAATTCCCTTGCCTTGTACACTAGCCTATCCAACCTTAATTTTACATCATAAAAATGACCATGTGTGATAAAAATACGTTTCCCAGCTGTTTCGATTACTCGCTCGGTGTAAATATCCAGTACAGGGTCTGTATTTCCGTTTGTGATATAAATTGTTGTATTGCTATAATTTACAAAACGTGCCATATCCCTTGCATGGTCGCCCAAATGGATTACGGCGGATATTTGAGAATTATAGTTTTTCAGTAAATTTTCGATTGCTGAGTGATTGCCATGTGTGTCGCTTATTACCAAAATATTTTTCAGTTTAAACTCGCCCCGCTCCATTTTTTAAAATTTTCAACTCGATTCTATCGACATCATAACATCTACAGATGCACCATTCCATTATCTCACACCATCGGCATTTTATCAAGCAAAAGATTACAAAAATTTTGTAAACCGTGGGGCTCTGCCCCACACCCGGCACAAGACCGTCTTGCCGCTGGGGGCACGCCCCCAGCCCCGCACTTTTTAAAATTTAACTTGTTTGCGGTCTGCTAAAAATTCCGTTGCCTCGTTGCCTGTCTATACAAAATCGAAGAGAGTTTGCAAAGACTTGCTAATTCTCGTTACTCGAGGGTATCTTTGACCAGGCTCGTTTTTCCCTGTATTTAGAACTTTCAGTGTCCACTTATCCTTTCTGCCCTTTTCAAACGCATCATTAACAGACAAAACCAATGTCCGCCCCGATTCCAGCTTAAAATCCTTTAGTGAGGTTTCTATATCCGAACTATGTTGATGATTTTGTGAGTAATATGCCTTAAACGGGCTTTCTTTTTCATCTGGAAAAAGTGTATAATTCGCATCTCTATCCAAATCAAAATAGTATGCAATCTCCAAAAACAGTTTATGCAGCATTGTGGTATCACTCGCCTCGAGGTGAATCCACAAGCTATAATCAGACAGGTATTTTATCATAAATGTGTATATACTCGCATCTTTATCCAACACGTATTTTGATAAAGCGGTGTTCGCCGCCATATTTAACGATGAAAAATCGCCGCAAACCGCCGCTATTTCAGAAAAGTCCAAATTCCCTTTAACATCGAAATAATTACTTGCCGTTGGTGAGATATTAAAATATTTCAGCCCTATATCGGTCAAAAAATATCTTGAGCAGACCGAGTATGCGGTAGTATCCAAATCTTCAAAATTAGGGAACATTTTCAAAAATCCCAATATATCGCTTGAAAAATGGTATCTGTCAAAATATATCGGGCGTATAAATTTTAAGTAATGCGAAAATGGTGTCAAAAAAAATTTGTCTAGCAGCACGTTAAGCAGAATACCGCTTGAAACCATGCCAGTATCGAAAAAGCCAATAATATCTTCCGTGGGTATCATAAAATTATCATGTGCTTGGTTTAATACCATTTCCGCCTCGAGCGGGGTTTTTAGCATATGAAGCAGATAATTTTCATCTAAGCCATAATCATCGGGCAACATTCTGCGTAAAACCATCGAAGAATATCGCACGGAAGAATGGACAATTTCATTAAACAGTTCATCGTCATTTAGCTCAAGTATCTCTTCAACATGAGGGGATAGACGGGCTTTCACGATATTTATTGCCGGCATATTAACCAACATATCCATTTCAACGAGCAGATTTGTAAGGTAATCGAGATAATTTTTATCCTCTATATGCAGGGTTCTTATGAGCGATTCAGCTGTATCTTTTGGTAACAAATAATCGGGAGTAAGCACAACGCCCGCTCTACAAAACTGTATTAATTTACGCAAATCTTTTGTTATCGGATGAATTTTAGTGCCAAAATCTTTATACGAAAAAACAAAGCCTATACGATCGCTTAAAATTTCCATACGCATGACAGGCGTAGTGGCCAGGGGCATATTATATTTTATATTAAGGGCTTCAAACAAATTTGCTGGGGTTAGATATGTATTACTAACTATGGTAGAATAGTACCAGCGTTTATATACGATTGGCAAGGCTGATAATAATTTGTACAGCTCTCTTTTATTCGAGAGTCTACACAGATAATTGAATTCCCTAAGAAAAATTTGATTTATCGATTGTGCATATTTTTTATATTCTTCATTCACATAATCACCTAATTTTTTACACTAAAAGTTCCGCTCTAAAACAACCCTGAGAGCATAGGCACTGCCACACTAAGCAACAAAATCAACGACAAAAACACTGCCACCACCGACACTACCAACTTCTTATGTTTCCTCAATTTCCTACCCACAAAAACTCCCCCTAAAATCGTGGGGCTCTGCCCCACACCTGGCACAAGACCGTCTTGCCGCTGGGGGCCAGCCCCCAGACCCCCG
>WRKH01000219.1 GCA_009778175.1 Turicibacter sp. | reverse complement strand
GGAGTAATATGAAACTAAGAGTAGCGCTAGTAATGACCCTTGCAATGGTCATGGGAGCGATTTTTGTGTTGGCTACCACGACGGATGCAACGGCGGCGGCTGAAATTGGAGAGCGTTGGGTCGATGACGTGGCTCGGATTGTGATTGAAAATGATGAGAACATTCGAGCGGCGTTGGACGAGGTTGATGTGGTACGGACGATCGGCGAAGAAGGCGAGATTCAACATAGGTTCTCTTTTCCGCCGTTGGACGTAGTGGAAGAAGCAAACATAGGCTTGAAAGTGGGGCGGTTTGTGGCTCGGTGGGCAGAAGAGGACGTGCCGAGTGAATATTTTGCCACGGTGGTGCATGGCGGTTTTAGCTACCAAGGCGAGTTGGCACGGATTTCCGAAATTATAGCGGACGAGGAGACAGGGCTTTGGGGCGGCGTTTTCACAGGCATTGTGGAGCGTGTGGATTTGAGTACGAGCATTGCCAGTATCGAGTTTATCGAACGTGGGCAGTAAATCCGAGTAGAGTCCTTTACATGGGTAGCGGACGGAGGAATGGACGTTCAAGAGGCTTGGACGTGTGTTAAAAAGGAGGATTTTAAGAATGTTAAAAATATTTTTTGAAAACAGCAAATTTCGCAACTACCTATTTCTAAGCTGTTTTAGCAGGATTGGCGGCGGCATTTTTGCCATGTTTATGATGTGGGTAATTCATTTCCAATATCAGAACACATTTTACACGGGGCTTGCGGGTGCTATGTTCGCACTCATTGCCATTACCAATTTTCTAATCGGGCCCTTTGTGGATAGACATCACAAAATCTCCATAATTAGGTGGGCGTGTTTTGTCCAGTTTTGCGTTGTGGGTGCGGTGCTTTTCTTCTCCGTAAACCAACAGCCTAGCGTTTGGCTTTTAATGCCGATGATTTTTCTTTTCTCTGCCGCTGGGCTAATTAAAAATCCTGCTTTTACCGCATTGTTGCCCAAAATTGTAACGAGCGACGATTTGATTAAGGCAAACGCATTTATCAACATTTCAACCACCATTGCGGGGCTTTGTATAGGTCTATTTTTGTACTTTGCATTGCAAAATTTTGCCGATTTTTCGCTGGTGTATATGACTAATGCGGCGGTTTTGTTTGTGGCTTTGGTTATTTCAATGTTCATCAAAAACTCGGAAACATTCGAACAAGCAAATCCAGCCTATTTTGCCGAGTTGAAACAGGGTCTAACCTTTGTTAGACACGGCGTTTTGGCGTTTTTGGTCGTAACGCTGTTGGTTTGGGATTTCTCGGCGAGTGCGGCATATGTTAATCTCCCCATGTTTGCCGAAATACACACAGGCGAGGCGAGCGGATATATTGTATTGGCGGCGTTGGCTATGGTTGGCGGTGTGGTCGGTGCGTACATTTCAAGAATTTTAGCCCCAAAATTAGAAATTTGGAAAATTTTGGGCGGAACGCTCATTGCGGCGGGCATAACTAGGATAATTTTTGTGAATTTGATTTCCGAAAATTTTTCAAATGCGATATATATGTACATTTTCTATACTGGGCTTGCCGCTGCCGCCAGCCTGGTAATTACCACGCTCCTGCAAAAGCTGCCGCCAAAGGGTATGATTGCTCGCATTAGCACCATTACAACTAGCTTGCTTGGGGTTACTAGCGTGTTGGGTTCACTGCTCGGTGGTGTTTTGGGGACTTTGCTGGCAAATGTCGATTATATTTTTATAATTCAAGGTGCATCATACATAGTTATCGGCGTGTTTGTGTGCGTACCTAAGTCGATTCGCTTGTTGCCGAAAATTACCGAGGTTTAGCGGTTTTTGAAAGGATTTGCATTTCCCTGCAGTCTGTGCTATAATGATAAAAATCAAGTTTGCGGCGGGGGGATTTCTGTTACTCGTCATATGAGCCGAGAAATGGGTAGAAAAAATGGTAAAAGTCGATATTTTGGGTGTGCCGTTTGACAATTTGACGGCGGATGCGGTCTTGCAAAAACTCTTGGGATTCTTGGAGACGGCGGAGAATCACATGGTGGTAACGCCGAATCCCGAGGCGGTCATGCTGGCACGGCGGGACGGCGAGTTTTTGGCTCTGTTACGGGCGGCGGACTTGGTTTTGCCAGATGGGATTGGGATAATCTTGGCGGCACGGCTGTTGCGGTTGCCGCTGTTTGAGCGGGTTACGGGCTGTGATATTACGCAAGCGTTGCTAAAATCGGCGGTTGGTAGGAGTTGTTACTTGCTGGGGGCTGCCCCGAATATTGCCGAGAAAGCCGCCGAAAACTTGAGACAAGAGGGCGTTACGGTGGTGGGATTCCACGACGGATATTTTACTGCCGCTTCCGAGAAAGAGATAATCTCGGAAATTCAAGCGCTACACCCCGATATTCTAATTCTCGGAATGGGAATGCCACGGCAGGAGCAGTGGGCGATGCGGCATTTGGCTGATTTGCCGTGCAAGGTAACGCTCTGCGTGGGCGGCACGATTGATATTTTGGCGGGGAACGTGCGGCGCGCACCTGTTTTTATGCGGAAAATCGGGCTAGAATGGCTGTATCGGTTGATTTCGCAACCTAGTCGGTTTTGGCGAATGTTGGATTTGCCTAGGTTTTTGTGGGTGGTGTTGCGAGGGCGGTAATTTTGGGGATTTCAAAAAATTTTCGCAGGGGCTTTACAAGCGTGGAACTCTTTGATATAATGAAAAATGTGGTTGCGAGAGCTTTGTCGCCTTTGCTGGAAAGAGGGATTTTTATGGGTAGTTACTACGAAATGGCGGTTACAGGGCGGCACAGATTTTTAACAAGCAAACTCTTTAACAATTTTTCTAACTTGCTGCCCAAATCCTACGTAAACAAGGGAGATTTGGATGTTGTTCAGCCTGATTTGGTCATTTTTCACAAACAGCCGTACATTGAAAATTACAACGAGACCAAAACGGCGGGTTTTCCTGATTTGGTAGTGGAAGTGTGGTCGGAGGGCAACAGCAAACAGGAACGGGACGAAAAATTCAATTTGTACTAGTCCTCGCCAATAACGGAGCATTGGTACATTGACCAATTCGACAATGAAATCAAACGCTTTTTGGGCGGAAAGGCAACCACTCACGGCGGTTTAACCATCGATTTAACTAACCTAACATGGGTTTGAGAATGAGGAGGTAATCTTATGAAAAAGATTTTTACACTTGCATTGGCGGCGATTTTGCTAGTGCAAACGGCAGTATTTGCCATTGACCGTGGCAACGCAACCAACACAGTCGTTGTTGTTGAAAATGACGGTAATGAAACCGTGTTTTTTTCAGCCGCAGATGCTGAATATATACAAAACGGCGGCGACATTGAAACTGTTGTAAACAGTGAAAACACCATAACATTGACAGGCGAAAACGCCCAATCTTTTATGGACGACTGGCGGGAAGGACGTGAAGAAAAATTTATAGAACAGTTATCTGCCATGGAGACCTTTATTGTATCGCCAGAAGTGCCGACTAGCATAGTCAGACGATTGCGGGAGTTTATTGCGGACAATAACATCGATGTTAATCTGGTAATCGGCGAAAGGGGCGGTGAATTTCACTTCGGCATACAAGAGGCTACTGTAACCTTTGCCGAACCACCAGCAATCCGCCCGCCCGCCGATATGGATTTAA
Source organism: Turicibacter sp. (assembly GCA_009778175.1). GTDB lineage: Bacteria > Bacillota > Clostridia > Lachnospirales > WQUN01 > WRKH01. Next base: position 5,540 of record WRKH01000219.1, on the reverse strand, counting down.
TATTATCGGAATTATTTTACGATAATATCGGGCAACACGCCAATTTTACGCAGATTATTCGGGAAGTACGCATACACGAACACGAACACGTCAATGGATTCGACAAAATTTTGGACGGTTTTTTTGCGAGTGGCGAAGAATACATTGATTTTTGGGTTATGCAAGCGTTTGACATTGCCAATGGCATGGATTTTGACACTTATGCCCTACGACCCGAACAACGCTCGTTGTTTAGGGAATATCGTCTGTCCAGTTTGAACGAACAGACGGCTTGTGAATCAGGTGTGCATATAGGAGAAATCATGTTTGATCCTGAAATCGACATTGAGATACGCCGCTTGGTTGACGATGTGGCTGTGCTGATTGCAACCAGAACGGGCGTATGTTCGGTTTCGGGCACGACCATAACAGAAACGTCAACATTCCCGTTCTTTCCGCACGAATAACGGTGGTGTCGTAAACGAGTTGAAATATTACAAACGAGCGGGTCTGGGGGTGCGCCCCCAGCGGCAAGACGGTCTTGTGCCAGGTGCGGGGCAGAACCCCACGGTTTTAGGAGGTTGGGATGGAGAGAGCTGTTTTTAATTTTTTGCGGAAAATTGTTGAGGAGGGGCATGAAATGCACTCCTTTGTTTTGATGAAAGACGGGGAAAGAGTCTGTGAGAAATATTGGAAACCGTTTTCGGCAGAGTGTAGACATCAGTTGTTTTCGCTTAGTAAAAGCTTTACGGCGATTGCGATTGGTATAGCTGTGGACGAAAAATTGCTTACCACTTCAACCCTTTTGGCGGATATTTTTGTGGACGAATTTGAACAGATTGGCGAACGTATGAACGATAAAGTCCGTAAAATGTCGATAAAACACTTGTTGACCATGGCGACGGGCATGGAATACGAGGCGTGGAGCGGCGAAAATAGGATTATTGCGTTCCTTTCTGCCCATTTGAAAGATACGCCTGGCGAAATATTTCGGTATAGCTCCGTTGCGACTTATATGCTGTCGGCGGCGATAACTCGGCTGACGGGCGATAGTTTGACGGAATATCTTGTACCACGGCTGTTTGAACCGCTGGGGATTAAGGATTATTATTGGCGTTCCGATTCGTATCGTCATTTGGGGCGAAGCGTGGATTTTGGCGGGTTTGGGCTTAATTTAACGACTGACTCGATTGCGAAATTTGGCCAGTTTTTGTTGCAAAAGGGCGAGTGGAACGGTCGGCAGCTTGTTTCTGCGGAGTGGATTGAGGAAGCGACGGCAAAGCAGATTGACAATAGTAGCAAAACCGACAAAACCAGCGATTGGGCGATGGGCTATGGTTATCAGTTTTGGCGGTGCAAGTACGAGGGCGTGTATCGTGGCGACGGAATGTACGGGCAGTATTGCGTGGTCTATCCTGCCGAAAATATTGTTATTGCCGCCACTAGTAATGCCGATATGGGGCGTGTGCTGGGGCTGTTTTGGGAACTTTTGGACGATTTGAAATTGAAAGAGGCTGAAAAATTAGCGGACGGCGAAAGGTTGGCTGATTTTGACAATCTCTCGCATCTTGTTGTTGAGAAATCGGATAAGTATCCCGATTGCACCGTTGAGTATAGGGTGGTTTCTGAATTGTCAAGTCCTGAGGATTTCGCTTATTGGACGTTTGATTTCCGTGGCGGCGAGTGTGTTATGGAGATTTATAATTTACGGTCGTGGGAAAATGGGCTGAAGAGTTCTGTTGCGAGTTTGTTGTTTGAAGAGCGGAAATGGCTGAAATATGCAGCTCCGCATTTTGTTGCGGCGGAGAAGGAGCGGGACAAAATTAGCCGTGTGGCGACTTATGGCATTTGGAACGAGGCGGAGCGTACGTTTACGATGACGACTTGGTTTTATGAGTCTGCGACTAAGGATCAGTTTAGGGTTACTTTTTCCCAAAACTATGCGGAATTGGTAGTTGAGAGGAGAGGCGGCGGGTTTGCTGAGGAGTTTCGGGAGATTTGTCGGGGAGCAAGGTTATAAATTTTACTATTTTTCGACATTTTGGACTAGGGATTTTTTGGGGCAGGTCGATTGCAGACAACCTGCCCTTTTTGTGTTGCAAAAAAATTTTTTTATAAAATAAAAGATGCCGAATTTCCCCGCCAAATCCAATTTCCAGCCTCCAAAATTTAACAAATTTACAATTTTACAAAAAAATTTTAAATAAAACTTGCCAAATTAAAAAAACTGTTATATACTATTCTAAAATACATTTTGCGAAAGGAGCAAAAAAATGGCTTACATTGTAAATGATAACTGCATAAGCTGCGGTGTGTGTGAGGGCGAATGCCCGACCAACTGTATTTCGGCGGGGGATGGGAAGTACGTAATATCCGCCCCCGACTGTATAGATTGCGGTGCGTGTGCGGCCGTATGTCCCGTTGAGGCTTGTGCTTCGGAAACCTAAGCAGTACAAGAAGGGGGAGCTTTCAGTAGCTCCCCTTTTTTAAAAATTTTTTGGCATTGCGAACGACACAAAGCAACCCTCGCCCCCTCATAAAACCGCAAAACACAAAAAATTTAAAGATGCCAAACCCAACAAACCCAGCGAGCAACACAAACACAAAACATAACAAAAAATAACAAACGAGCGGGTCTGGGGGCGCGCCCCCAGCGGGGTCAAGGGGCAGAGCCCCACGGTTTTAGGCGAGTCTGAGTTAAAAGGGATGTGATTTTATGGCGTTGTTTGATGCTTGGAAGCGTGTTGCCTATGATGCACAAGGCCAGGCTATAAAACATATATGGGATACGTATTTGGCGAAAGAAAAAGACGTGTATAAGGCGATTCTATCCCAAAAATTGAATGTAATAGAAGGCACGGTCGGCGAATTTGCCGAGCGTTTTGGGCTGACTGCCGTGGATTCGGCAGTTTTTATGGACGGCATAAAAGAGGCTGTCGATAATTTGCCGAAAATAGAGGAGATTGAAACCGACACCTATATCAAGTTGGAAATAGATTTTAAGCGACTGTACCAGCAAATGGTCGAATATAAAGCGAAACCCTTGTATAGTTTGCCTGAATGGAACGATATATTTACGGAGGACGAGCAAAAAGAATTCTATATTGCACAAAAACGCTCGCACACGATTGTGAAAAATGACAAAATTGGTAGAAACGACCCCTGCCCTTGCGGAAGCGGCAAGAAGTATAAAAAATGCTGCGCTTCGAAATAACCCCGTCTAGCCACGATATTATAGCAAGGGCGGGCGAAACCATACGAAATGGCGGTCTCGTGGCTTTCCCGACCGAAACCGTTTATGGTTTGGGGGCGGATGCGGAGAATCCAACTGCGGTATCGAAAATATATATTGCTAAAGGGCGGCCGTCCGATAACCCGCTTATAAATCATGCCAACTCCCTTGACTCATTTGCACATCTGGTCGATTTATCCAACGAGCATATAGAAAAACTTGCTGCCAAATTTTGGCCAGGCCCCTTGACTTTGGTTCTGCCTGGATTTTCTGCCAAGGCGATAGCGATTAGGATACCTTCCCACCCGATAACAAGGGCAATAATAAACGCCGCAAACTGCATAATAGCCGCACCCAGTGCGAATATTTCGGGTAGACCCAGCCCAACGACAGCCTCTCACGTATTCGATGATTTCAGGGATAGCCCCTACATCGACCTGTTGCTGGATGGAGGCTCTACAGAGGCGGGTTTGGAGTCCACGGTTGTTTCCTTGCTTGGCGATGTGCCTACCCTGCTGCGTCCAGGTGCAGTTACGCCCGAAGCGATAGAGGCTGTAATCGGCAAATTGGGCTATGCACCCGAAACCACAACCACTCCTATATCCCCAGGCATGAAATATCGGCATTATATGCCAAGAACTCCGCTAATTCTTTTGATAGGCGATGCTCAAGCCGTGTCCGATAAACTGCCCGAATACGCAAACGCCGCTATTCTCCGCACGCATAATCGTTCCCTATCGGAAGTTGCCAAAAATCTTTTTAATGATTTACGCCATTTCGACACTCTCAACAAATCTGTTATAGTAGCTGAGGGTGTGCCAGAAAAGGGGCTTGGCTTGGCAATAATGAATCGCCTGAAAAAAGCGGCTACCACAACAGTCTACTTGCAAGATTAGACCTTGACGTTGAAAAAAGGAGGGATTGGTTATTAGGATTTTATTTGTGTGTACAGGCAATACCTGTCGGAGTCCGATGGCAGAAGGAATGGCAAGAAGTTTATTTGAGTGCGAAGTGGTCTCGGCAGGGGTAATGGCGGCGATAGATTCACAAGCCAGCCGAAATGCTGTCGCTGTTATGCAAGAAAGAGGGATAGATATAGGTGCTCATCGTTCCCAGCCTGTAACTAAGCAGCTTATGCAGGATTCTCATCTTATTTTGACAATGACCGTTGAGCATAAAACCGCACTCGTGCAAAGATTCGGCGAACAAGAAAAAATTTTTACAATAGGCGAATACGTCGGCACAAAACAATCCATAAGCGACCCTTATGGCGGCGATTTGACAATCTACCGAACTTGTGCCGATGAAATATACAGCCTTTTGCTTGAAGTAAGGGAAAAGTTGGCAGTTAGAGTAAAGGAGAAAAAATTGTACGATAACTTAAATGTAACAGGGCATCCCTTGGTGGAAAGCAAACTGACGATGCTAAGGGACAAGGCGACAGGCAACAAGGAATTTAGGGAACTTGTAAGGGAAATAGCGACTTTCATATGCTATGAGGCGACGCGCGATGCGAAATTAAAGGAAATAGAGGTGGAAACGCCCATTTGCAAGACAAAGGCACGAATTGTAGTACAAAAATACGCCATTGTCCCCATTTTACGGGCGGGGCTTGGAATGGTTGACGGCGTTTTGGGAATGTTACCCACTGCAAAAGTGGGGCATATAGGAATGTATCGAGATCACACCTCACTCGAGCCTATCGAATATTATTCTAAATTGCCGCCAGATTCACAGGAGCGTGAAATTTTACTGCTAGATCCCATGATAGGCACGGGCGGCACGGCAGATGTATCCATACAATTTCTTAAAGACAAGGGACACAAGCAGATAAAACTACTTTCCCTATTAGTTTCCCCCAACGGAGTAAGCCGTCTAGGCAAGGCACACCCCGACGTAAAAATCTACACCGCCTCCCTAGACGAATCTCTAAACGACAAGGGCTACATAGTCCCAGGCTTAGGCGACGCAGGCGACCGACTTTTCGGCACAAAATGACAAAACCGTGGGGCTCTGGTGCTACTCGCAACGCCTAAACGGTGTCCACAGGACATCAGGCACCCCCACACCCCGCAAGGGGCATGCCCCTTGACCCGCTCGTTCATTTTTTGTGGCTCGTGATTTTGGGGGAGTTGGTTTGCGATTTTTTGCGGTTGAGGGTTTCGTATTTTTCCAGAGGGGCGGATAGCATCCGCTCGCCCCCGCAATAACAAGCAAAATAATACCGCCCCAAGCCCACAATGAGCAGCACAAAACCCGCCCTACGCAAAAAATCGCCAATAAAAATTTTAAAGTTTGTCCACTTTTCAAAGTGGCGGGGGGCTGGGGG
>WRKH01000218.1 GCA_009778175.1 Turicibacter sp. | reverse complement strand
GGGGTTTGGGGGCTGGCCCCCAAGGTTTTAATCTTTTGACTTTAAAGTCTTTCGTGGAAGGTTCGGTGGATTACTTCCATTTGTTGTTCTCGGGTTAGTTTTACGAAATTTACAGCGTAGCCAGACACTCGGATTGTTAGTTGAGGGTACTTTTCGGGGCGTTCTACTGCGTCTAATAACGTCTCCTTGTCGAATACGTTTATGTTGATGTGATGTCCCGTGTCGTGTACGTAACTGTCTAAGAGTGCCACTAGGTTTTTGCGGCGTGTCGCTGGTTCGGCTCCCAAGGCTTTCGGGATTATCGAAAATGTGTAACTTATCCCGTCCAATGAATAATCGTAAGGGATTTTGGAAACCGATGCCATTGAGGCAACCGCACCGTGTTCGTCCCGCCCGTGCATCGGATTCGCACCTGGGGCAAATGCCTCGCCCGCCTTGCGGCCGTCGGGCGTTGAACCCGTTACTTTGCCGTAAACCACGTTGGACGTGATTGTCAAAATCGAAAGGGTCGGCATCGAGTTGCGATAAGCCTTTTGTTTCTGCAATTTCTGCATGAAATTCTTGACTATTTCGCAAGCTATTAGGTCGGCTCGGTCGTCATTGTTGCCGTAGGCTGGATATTCCCCCTCCACCGCATAATCAATGACTAAGCCGTTTTCGTCCCGAATTGTACGGACTTTTGCGTATTTTATGGCAGAAAGTGAATCCGCTACCACCGAAAGCCCCGCAATCCCACAAGCATGGGTACGCAAAATATCCAAATCGTGGAACGCCATCTGTAAACTCTCGTAATTGAATTTGTCGTGCATATAGTGGATTATGTCCAATGTGTTGATGTACAAAGCCGCCAACCATTCCTGCATCTGGTCAAATTTGCGACACACTTCGTCATAATCCAAATATTCACTGGTTATCGGTGCAAACTCGGGCGAAACCTGAACGCCCGTCTTTTCGTCCTTGCCGCCGTTGATTGCGTAAGTTAGGCATTTTGCCAAATTTGCCCTTGCACCGAAAAATTGCATCTGCTTACCCGTTCGCATAGCCGAAACACAGCAAGCTATCGAATAATCGTCCCCCCAATAATGCCGCATTAAATCATCGCTTTCATATTGGATACTACTCGTATCAATCGAACATTGGGCACAAAATGTCTTGAAATTTTCGGGTAGACTGGTGCTCCATAACACGGTCAGATTCGGCTCGGGTGCGGGGCCGATATTATACAATGTATGTAGCAAACGGAAAGAATTTTTTGTAACCAATGTGTCCCCGCTTTCGCTCATGCCGCCGATTGCCTCTGTAACCCAAGTGGGATCGCCCGAAAATAGGGCATTATACGAGGGCGTTCGCAAAAATCGCACCAATCGCAATTTCATTGCAAAATGGTCAATTAACTCCTGTGCCTCGGACTCGGTAATTTTGCCCGCCCGCAAATCCCGTTCAATGTAAATATCCAGGAAAGAGGACACTCGCCCGAGCGAAGTCGCCGCACCGTCCTGTTGTTTTGTGCTGGCAAGATAGGCAAGATATGTCCATTGTATCGCCTCTTTTGCCGTTGTAGCGGGCTTTGTAACGTCGAAACCGTAACTGGCTGACATTTCAACCAGTTGTTTTAGGGCTTTTATCTGCTCACTGACCTCTTCCCGCAACTGGATAATGGATTCGTCCATAAGCGGCAGGTCGATGCGGCTAAGCTGGTCTTTTTTGTCGGCAATAAGGAAATCCGCCCCGTAGAGGGCAAGCCGCCGATAGTCGCCGATAATCCGCCCACGCCCGTAAGCATCAGGCAAACCTGTGATTATGCCCGATTTTCTAGCACGGAGCATTTCTGGCGTATATGTATCAAAAACGCCGTCATTGTGAGATTTGCGATGCTTCGTATATATTTCTTCCGTTGTTTTATCCAACTCATAGCCGTAATGTTCGAGTGCGGATTTTATGACTCGAATCCCGCCTTTGGGCATGATATGGCGTTTTAGCGGTTTGTCGGACTGCAAGCCGACAATCTGCTCCAAATCCTTGTTGATGTAACCTGGCCCGTGCGAAACGATAGTGGCTGGGATTTTGGTTTCCACGTCCAAAATGCCCTTTTCGTGTTCGAGAGCGGTCAGTTCGCAGACTTCCGCCCAGAGTTTGGTCGTGCGGTCGGTCGGCCCAGCGAGAAAGGAATCGTCGCCGTGATAGGGCGTGATGTTCCGCTGGATAAAATCACGGACGTTGATTTCAGTAGTCCATGTACCCTCGTTAAAACCGTTCCAAGCCGCTACGATTGGTTTATCTTCAAATATAAATTTCATAATAAATTCCCCTGTTCTACGCATATACAGAAAATCAATCTGCAAAAAACCTCGAACGTACATTCGAGGTCGAAAATGCCCAAGAAGGGACTTGAACCCCCACGATGTCGCCATCAGTGGATTTTGAGTCCACCGCGTCTGCCATTCCGCCACTTGGGCCCCACAAACTTGTTGCGGGTAATTTATTTCTTACTGTATTTTAGTGTAACATAGGGGGTTTATGCTTGTCAAGTTTTTTTGAAAAATTTTTTTCAAAAGGGTTTCGAAAAATTCTTGACAGTCTATAATGACTGTGTTACAATGGCTTTGTGAGTGTTGGAATTGCTACAAAGTGGTAAGCTGATAACGGGCAACGGCACGTGAGAAAGTGGCAGAATGGAAAAATGGCGGGGAAACCTGGCAATAAATAACGGAGGCATCCATGATAAAAACCGAACTAACCCACAACCCCTACCTACTCGAAACAACCATAAAATTCAACAACAACCCACCCAAAATCAATAGCCTGGTCGAAAAATACATAACAGGCAAACTGCAAACCTGGCTGCTAAAACTCCCGAACATCTTCTATAATGAAATGAACGGCTGGGATTTTGACGTGGACTTTTCAGGTACTAAAATCGACTTCGAAGCCCTGCGTGAAACCTTTGCCGAAACGGATAAAGGCGAGGGCTCGGTCAATCTGTTCCATAAAAACGAACTGGAAAGCGTTTGGCAAAAACGGCAGCGAATTGCGGAACTGCTCGCTTGGCTTGCCGATAACCGAAATAGAAAATTTGATTATGATACCTTTTTGGCAAATACGACATTCGACGACCGAAATTCCCTGATTGCCGTGTCTGGGGCAATTCAATTACAGGACGCAATCGTCGAAAATATAACCCACGCCAGCGAACTGGAACACGTGGCTCTGGACAATATAGCCATTCTCTTTTTTGTTACCGAAAAAAATCGACAGTCGTTTCGGGAAAATTTACACGCCGTTTTACAACGGAACGACATTATCCACGAACAGCTATTTTTCCATATAAGTGAGGAGTTGGGCTTGTCGCAAATGCAGCGGATTATAACGGAAATGGTGCCCAATCCGCAGATTGTGAACGATTCTAACGATTCTAATGATTTTATTGAAGAACGGCTGGCAAAATATTTTGAAGTGTATCCGCAAACCGCCTATGTACAGCGTTTTATCGTTGAATTAAGGGCTGTTTCGGCGGATATCGAGGCGGTGCTGGCGGCGGAAAATGAAATAAATACAACCGCAAATAGCGAAATACGGCGGAAAATCGAGGACTTGGACGAGATTATTCACCGATTAAAGGCGACAGCCGAGCGGATTCATGGGCGAAATAATTTTGAAAAACCTGATGTTTTCACAAATGTACACTTCCTTGAAAAAATTGACGGCTGGAATAGGAAAAAGGTCAAAATTACCAGCGATGAAGAGGCTGGCTTGCGAGCTGTGGAATTCCAAAAGGAACTGGGGAAATTTTTTGCGGAGTTTGTCGAGACGACTACACAGGCTTTTGATGAGGTGCAGGCGGATATTGGTCGATATTTTGCCGAAATTTACGCCACCGCTAGATTTGACATCTATTATGCGGCGAAATTGGCTGTTCATATGGATTTTTCGGAGTACGGATTGCCGAAAATCGTATCGGAATTGCTGGAACTCAACGAGGAAAAAATGGTTGAACAATCCGATTATTTGGGCAATATAAAGAGTTTTTTCGGCAGTCAAAAGTCCGAAGAGCCAAAGGAACTAAGACGAGTGGTTGAATACAAATACGATGAATGGCGAGAGTACGCAAAACGCCTAATTGTGCCGATTTTGGATAAAATGCTTGCCGCCGCCGTAGAAAAACTTATCGATTTCTATAATCGGATTGCGGAGGATTATTTTGAGCATTTGAAACGGCTGATAGAACAGCAAACACAGGCAAAAGAGCAGATAACGACCGAGCTTTCCGACGATGAGCGGCGGTTTCAAGCGGATATGGATTGGTTTGATGTTTTTCAGGAAAAATTGCGAGAAATCGAGCGAGGATAAGGCGAATATTCGTTAGTACCGCAAAACAAGTTAAATTTAAAAAAGTGCGGGTCTGGGGGCGCGCCCCCAGCGGGGTCAAGGGGCAGAGCCCCTTGCGGGTCTGGGCAGAGCCCAGTGGGGTGTGGGGCAGAGCCCCACGTCCTAGAAAGGACAAGGAATGAATAACCTACAAATTGCGAGTTTCAGCGAATTAACGCCCACTCAACAACTGGAAATCCAGCTGGATATCGTGGACGAATCGATCCGCCGTAGAGACTTGGCGCGGCTGACGGAAATGGAAATTGACCCAATTATTAACCTGCCGCCGCTAGAAACGGATATTATCGAAAGCGTTCGACTGTACAAAATTACCGAAATGGTCTACGAAAAAGGCGAATCCGTTACCGATAAATTTACAACCGTGTTTAATACATTGTCAACCTACACGGCATCCGTTTTTGTCATTATCGACTCCAATGGCTTAAAGACGGACTTTTATTTGGGTGTTCGCTCGAATGGCGACGACCGCTCCACCGTAACTTTGGGCGATACGCTAAAAAATACCCTGATTGGGCATTTCCCAGGGGTTAAAATTGACAATGCGGATAGGGCAAAAATTTCAGCACTATCCCAAAATATTTCCAAACGGCGGAACGTTGCATCGGTTAGCGTAATCGCAAATAGCAAAGGCAGTCAGACTGAAAAATTTGCACAGGGTATTGAAAAATTGGCTTTGGCAATGTCAGGTCGGCAGTATACTGGCATTATAATTGCACAAAATCAGTCGGCGGCGGACGTTCAACTTTTACGCAAAAATTATCAGAAATTATATACCCAACTTTCGCCCTTGCAATCGGCACAAATGCAGACCAGCGGCTCAATTAGCGAGGGCAAAAATCTGTCCTTTTTTGAAATGAGCGGAAAACAGAAAACTGCAATGATAGGTAGTGCAATACTGGGTGTTACAGGTGCGGCGGCTGGTTTTGCCCTGGGAAATGTGCCTGGGCTTATGCTTGGTGGGCAGATTGGCAACACGATTGGCGGACTGTTCGGCTCGCTTTCTCCCAACACGCAAAAAACGGCAGCCGAATCGACCGCAACCACTACAACCGCCGTAAATAAAACGGTTGCGGATATGTTGGAACTCATTGACGAATCGCTAAAACGGACAAGTGAATTCGATAGTTACGGAATGTGGAATGTGGCTGGCTATTTTATTTCGGACGATATGTCGGCGGCGGAAATTGCGGCAAGCAACTACCGTTCCCTAATGAATGGCGAAAATTCGGGACGAGAAATTTCGGCAATAAATTCATGGCGGAGCGATTTCTTGAATTTTGGCCACTTGACAACCTATCTTTCTCGGTTTATACACCCACTTTTTATCTACGGCGGAGATTTGCGGACGAGTGCAGCCACTTCGGTCAGTGGGAAGGAATTGGGCTTACATTTAGGTTTACCAAGAGCCACCGTTCCTGGATTACCTGTAATCGAACACGCCGAATTTGGCAAGGAAGTGAATGTCAACTCATTAAAAAAATCCCTGGATAGCCCAGAGGACAAGGTAACGCTGGGAAAAATTTTTGACTTGGGACAGGTTACGAAAAAGAACGTGGAATTGGATATAAAAAGCCTGAATATGCACACATTTATCACAGGTTCGACAGGTTCGGGCAAGAGCAATACGGTTTATCAGATTTTGACGGAATTATACGAGGGCAAAATCCCATTTTTGGTAATTGAGCCTGCGAAAGGCGAATATAAGGACGTTTTTGGGCATTTGCCTGATGTCAATGTTTTCTCGACAAACCCCAATATTGCACCGCTAATCAACCTAAATCCGTTCAAATTTCCGCAATCTATACATATTTTGGAACACGTGGACGGATTGGTGGAGATTTTTAGCGTGTGCTGGCCGATGTATGACGCAATGCCAGCATTTTTTAAGGATGCGATTTTGCGTTCCTATGAGGTGGTGGGCTGGGATTTGGGCTCGTCCGATTTTGACGGAAATGTGCCAGAATATCCTGATTTCGAGATTTTGTCGGCACAGTTGGAATATCTTATCAATAATTCAGGCTATCATTCCGACATAAAATCCAACTATAAGGGTGCGTTGTTGACACGTGTTAGGTCGCTGATGGTGGGCTTGAACAAGTTTATTTTCACGAATAACCAAACGCCGTACGAGGAGATATTTGACCAAAATTGTTTGCTAGACATAAGCCGAGTGAAATCAGGCGAAACAAAGGCACTAATAATGGGGCTTGTGGTGTACATTCTAAACGAATATCTCGTCGATAGGAAATCGGCCAGTAACCGAGGATTGCGGCATATTACCGTTTTGGAAGAGGCACATAATTTGCTAAAAAACACAGCCGCTGGCACAAGTGAACTGGTGGGGAAATCGGTGGAAATTCTAACCAACACGATTGCCGAGATTCGCACCTATGGCGAGGGTTTTATCATTGTTGACCAATCGCCGTCGTCGGTGGATATTGCGGCAATAAAAAACACCAATACAAAAATAGTGCTGCGAACGCCAGAGGCAAACGACCGAGAGGCGGTTGGGCGTTCCATGGGGCTGACGGCGGATCAGGTAAACGAGATTGCCAAATTGCCAAGCGGCGTTGCCGTTGTTTATCAAAATGACTGGATTAGCCCTGTTTTATCGAAAATAAACAAGGCAAATATTTGCGAAAAGCCATTCGTCTCCGATTTTCCAACCGTTATAAAACCCATAAAAACGGCAAAAAGCGAGTTGATTTCCATGTTAATGCAGCCGTGGATAGAGCATAAACGTCTGGCGAAATCGGAATTGCTTTCGGCTGTCGAGGTTTTGGAGATTTCCAGAAATATCCGAAAAATGCTGTTCCAGTTGATAAAGGATTATGATTTATGCGAAGGGCAGTTGATGTGGGCAGAGCGTGATTTGCCGCAATTACAAAAAATATTGCGTGCCGTTTTGGGCTTGTCGGACGGCGAGTTTGACGGATTTATCACGGCTGGCGACCCTGAATTGTTGCGGCAGTTTGTGTCAGATAGGACAAAAAATTTGTCGCACGAAAATTTGACGGAAATTTGCCATATATTGACTTGCGAGGTGGCTTAATATGGAAAAATTTGAACTTGTTGATTTTGTGAATATCGAGCGAGCAAACCTAGAAGCAAACCGATTAAACGCAAATTTTCCAACAAGGATATTTGCGGAAAACGGATTTTTTGGCAGAATTGACGGATTTTCTGGAATATTGTCAAGGGAAAGCGGTTGGTCAACGGATATAACGGATTTTATCCGTTCGACGGACGAATTTCGGATATACGAAAGAGCCAGGCTCACGGAGACAGACATCGGCGGCAGACGAGCATTGACGAGGAACGACATAAACTGGTTTCAGGTGGACGAATTTGGCAGGACGAATTTACAGCGGATTGAAAACGGCTTAGCTCCGCTGGATACAAGGAATCAGTCTATCGAGCTACATCATATTGGGCAGGAACGCAATTCGCCGCTTGCGGAATTGACAATAGACGAACATCGGCGTGGTGGCAATAGCGGAGTTTTGCATCCCAGCGGTACTAGTGATGTTCACGGAGAAGGCAGCAACTGGCAAGTCGAACGAGAGCAGTATTGGCGAGATCGTGCCGCCGCCGACATAACAGCCAGACAAACCTCGACATTAACGCTAAGATTGGCACATGAGGCTGGCGTACGAGAGGGCGTACAGACGGCAATAATCGTGGGTGCAATTAGCACAGTTGACAATGTGCGAGGCGTTTTTAACGGAGACATTACCGTTCAAGAGGCGGCTGTCAATGTTTGCATTGACGCAGGTGCGGCGGCGGCTTTGGCTTATGGGACTAGTTTCGTGAGTACGGCGGTAGCGACCGTTTCGGCAAAATCGGCACATAGCGTTATACGGACGTTGGGCAGTGCTGGCGTTACTTCCACCGTTATTTCATTTGGCATTACCTCGTATGATTCTGCAATAAATTTTGCCCAGGGGAATATTAGCGGTGCGGAATTTGCCCGAGATTTGGGCGAAAATGCGGCAGGCGTGGCAGGCGCTATGGCAGGTGCGAGTATTGGCAGTTCGATTGGAATTGTTGCTGGGCCTGTTGGCATGATGGCTGGCGGATTTGTGGGCGGAATGATTGGATATTTGATTGCCGTGGAGGCATATGCAACGATTTTGGAAGCGGCAAATAACGGAGTTGGCGTAATATCGGATCGAGCGATTGAGTTAAGGGACAGGGCAGTCGAAACAGGGCGGAGCGTGTTGGATTTTGTTACCGAGAACAGCCCTCAAGCGGTGGAGACGGTTAGGACGGCTTTGAATGATTTTGCGGCGAATTTACGAGTACCGATTAGTGTAGGATAGGAGAAATTTATGAAGACGATGGTGGAGATATTAAAAGATTTTGGCGATTTGGTTTCGTTGTCGCCCGTATCGGAAGAGGAGATAGAGCGGGCGGAAGAAAGGTTATCGTTAAAGTTTGCGGCTGAATATCGTGAATATCTTGCGGAATTTGGGGCGGCAGCGGCTGGTGGGCATGAATTTACTGGTATTGTGAAGTCGGAGCGTTTGAATGTGGTTAGCGTAACATTGCGGGAATGGGGGCTTAATCCTGAAATTTCTAGAAATATGTATGTGGTTGAAAATGTGGGGATTGATGGGGTTGTGGTTTGGCAGGAGGAGAGTGGACAAGTATTTCGATCAGTGATCGGCGGTGAGATTGAGGTAATTGCTGCAGGATTGGCAGAGTGGCTTGTGTAGGATTTTAAAAAATTTGACAAGCCATAATCATCTGTGATACAAT
>WRKH01000217.1 GCA_009778175.1 Turicibacter sp. | reverse complement strand
TTTTCCGATGCAAGTAAGAAATCCTGCACAGATACGCCTTTTTTGAGTTTATAAGATATAAACCAAAATGCGTTTGACATAAGAACATCTCCTTTCGCCCTGCCGTATCGGTAATTTTTGAAATTTTGACAGGAATTTTTATTGAGAATCATTGTTTTTCGAGCATGAATCTATCTTTTGGGCGAGTTTATCTATTTTATGAACTACAATTCCGACCGAAACTATTATCAATATGCAAAAGAAAGCGGAAAGAAATGGATTGTCGTCAATTCCTAGAAATACAGCAAATGGTACCAATATAATAATTGCAATTAGAGTTTTCAATGCTATGTGAAGTTTTGGGCTAGTTAGTGCAATGCACAATGCTACTAGCAAAAGTATTATTACTGAAAAAACCACACTTTCTCCCATGATGCACTTCCTTTCGTTCTGCTGTGTTTGTGCCGTGTATTTATGATACTATGACGGTTGGAGGTTGTCAAGTCTTGGTGGATTTTTTGGGATTGTTGTCTTATCCGCTATTCACAAACCACCGCACACTGTTTCCCAAAAAACGCAAGCCCAATCCGAACAAGCCGCTTATCTTCGTCCAATTCCACGCCGTAGCGTTTTTCGTTGATTTGCCGCAACGCCGCCGCCGCATCGTCTGCTAAATCCTCCGCCTTTTCCGACGATTTTAACTCAAAAATGTAATAAGCCTCTTTACGTTCAATGAAAACGTCATACCGCCCATCGCCGCTCTCTCGATTGGACGTGGGATAGCATTTTTTGGAATCGCCATAGGCACACAGCAAAATCAACATAAACTGCTGATAAGTGCGTTCTAACGCCTTTTTTGTGGGCTCGTCCCTCGGTTTTAGGAAATCGTGGTAGGACATTCGGTTGTCCAAAATATCCTGCAAGTCCTCGGCGAATTTCTCGGCGTTGTGGCTATTGCGGAAGATATTTAAGATTGGCGTTGGCTCTTTGAACGCATATTTTAGAATAAAATCCTTCCACGCAAGCATGAGTTCCTTGTTAGGAATGGTAAGGGCAACAAGTGCATTTTCAGGGCTTTCCGCCGATTCGGTTTCCACAGCCAAATAGCCAGCCTGCACCAATAGCGAGTAAAAATCCCTGTCAAGTGTATATTCAGGCGAAAGCCCCTTTAGGGAAATGCGTTTGTCAACCGATTGTAAAATCCGCTCGCCGTCCAGTAGTCGTGCAAGCGTTGCCATGCGTTCCACGTTGAGCAGTTCGGCAATTATGTCCATTACGCCGCTCCTCGTCCAATGGCAGTCGTAGCTGCCTCTTTTTAGAAAAGTGGCGACAGAATATGTGTTGTAAATGGCGTGTCCGTTGACCAAAATGCCGTTGTACCAGGCTTTCAACTCCGCCTTGTCAAAATCCGCCAACGCTTGCAACTCGTCAATTTCCGCCTCAGTAAAGCCATAATCGTCAGTGTAAAGATTATCGTCAAATACGTCAAATACCTCGATATTGTTCAATCCGCTAAACAGGCTCTCCTTTGAGATACGCATAACACCTGTTAGCAACGCTTTTTCCAAAAATTCATTCCCCTTTACCCCAGCCGAGAAGAACAACGTCATAAAATTGCGGATTTCCTCGTATTGTGGGGAGTTGTGGTTGTCCATGAGGATTTTGTCGTACTCGTCAATGAGAATGTACGAACGCTTGCCTGTCAACTCGTGGGCGAGTTCCGTGAGAATCAGCAAACTATCGGATAAATCCGCTGTTTTGTCCAGTAAGCTATCAAAACATTCTTTGGCATATCCTGCAAGCGTTTCCGAGCCGCACAATGCGTGAGTATGCTTTGAAATCATTCTATAAATCTGACTTTTGTAATTTTCTGCACTCAAATTCTTAAATTCAAAATGAAACACAGGTGCGGAATTTGCCCTATCCCAAACCGAACTCCCCTCAACATAAAGCCCTTTGAACAAATGCCGATAATCCGCCGCATCCGTTAGGAAATGCCGCAACATACTCATGTTAAGGCTTTTGCCAAGTCGCCTGTGGCGTGTTACCAAGTGGACTTGGCTGTGGTCGTTCAAAAAATGCTCTATCATGCGAGTTTTGTCCACATAAAGAACGCCACTTGTTATTACTCTCTCAAATATCGACGTGCTAAGGTCGATTTTCTTTACATCTCCGATTATCATAATGCCCTCTTTTCTAAATGGTGCTTGCCTTGGTTATGTTTATATTATAGCTTGTTTTTGTGGGGATTGCAAGTTTTTTAATGAAAAAAGGCGGACGATTTGGCTGTCCGCCCTTTTTTGGTGGATTGTTTACTGCAAATTGTGTATTTGTTTTAACGTCGTTCAAAAGTATATGTGCGACCTTGCCATTGTAGTTGATTTGGGGCTAAATTGTTTTCTGCTACCCTAAAAATAACCTCTTCGTGTTGTCCATCGCTCCATAAAATTTCCATACGATTGTCGCCGCTTACGGAAAAAGTACCCTCTCGTTCTGCTGAAACTCTTACTGTATAACCCTGACTTTGCTCGCTCCATACTACCTCGTTTAGAGTAAGTCGGTATGCTCGGTTGGTGACTCCAAAATCTCTGTTATCTAAATCTGTTTGAGTTGGATGAAAAGCGAATATAATAGGCCAACCCATTCCATCAGACAACGTAAAATTGTGGTTTCTCATAATTACGGTGTTTCTGCGAAATTCTACTTCTGCGAAGAAATTACCCGAAGTATTATGAACCCAAACACCATTCAGCCCATGAGAATTACACCCCACCAAAATCATCATCACAAGAGCAATAGGAACAACAAACAAAAGCCTATTTATTGGCGACTTTGCAGGTGCTACTCGTGCTGGCGTGGATATTGTTGCGGTGGCGGTTGATGTTGCCGCTCCGCAACCTCCGCAAATTTTCATATTATCGGCGTTTTGTACGCCACAGTTTACACAAAAAGTCATGTTTTTTCCTCCTTAAGGTTTTAATTTTTGGCTAACGTATTATGTTGCATTGCCAAATTTGTCTAACAATTTGTAGCTCATTTTTTCTTGATTATGAATTTATATGACTTTACCACCGCAATTGACGTATAATAATATCAAGGAAATTACGTATAAAATCATAGTCTGACGGTGGTATTCTTACATTGTCTGCCACAAAAATGGGGCTAAGGTGAGTCGCACGCCATGTGTCGCCCCAAGCCCACAATTCGCCGTTGGTTAATAGAGCAAACGAACGATCATCCCACATAAAATAGTGATTGCTATATGCCACGTTATCCATAATAAAGACAGGATTTAGGCGGTCGATTACAGTATCGCCAAGTTGTCCACGTTCATTGCTACCCCAAGCCCACAATTCGCCGTTTGTTTTTATTGCATTTGTGTAGTGCCCCCAAGGAAGTATCCTTGCTACATTTTCTAATACCATTGTAGGTGTATTACGGTCGGTTGTAGTACCATCTCCAAGTTGCCCAAATTCATTATTACCCCAAGCATATAAATCGTTGTTGACGGATATTGAAAAAATAGAATCTACAAATGATATAAACGACTGTACATTTTCCATTATCAAGGCAGGAGTTATATGTCTGCCATTCTCGAAAACAGTATATAATGAGCCGTTTGCAGTCAATGCAATAACTGACCAATCGCTCCCATGTTGTATATCCACAACATTCTCCAAAACAATGGAATTTTCCTCTAAATTCCACAAATTTCTGTCGCTTGTTAATGCAAAAATTAGGTAATCTAAGCTCCAAGGAAAATCCCTCTGAGAAAATATAATGCGTTCCACTCCTGCTCCTCCGAATACAGAAGGTGGAATGGTAACATTAAGACCATTCTCCTCGCCTTCCCACCGAAAGCTCCGAAAATCGTTGTTTCCAAAAAGCGTGCCATTATCCATCCCAAAAAGTGTTCCGTCGGTATTAACACCCCAAATCAAACCTACCTCATCATTAAAAAACAGCACATCTCTTACAGAATTTTTTAACAAAGAAGGCAAATCATCTTCTGGCCAACGAGTCCAAAACATAAGTTCGTTTGCGTTATTTAGATATAGAAGATTCGCAGCACCAGAGCCAATAACACCAACATATCGAATATTTGAAGCTATGATTTCAGATTCATATAAATCCCATAAATTATTTTGATTATCTATTGCATAACCGAGTGGTATATCCAACAAGTATGTTAAATTGTTTCCAGCAGAAATCAGTGTTCGTTCATTTGTGCCTGAATTTACTTCCCACAAATCGCCAGAATTGTCAATGAATACAAACGAATCACCAACGACAGAAAACGTTCTCCCAAAACGCAATGCGGTAGGCGGTGCAGCGACATCATTGCTAAATTCTCCATCTGTTGACGTTACAGGATTGCTACTGCCAGTCTCGTCAGCACTCCCCAATACTGGCGTTACATTATTACCACTATCCGCTCCGCCAACGCTCCCATCGCCAGGCAATAGTAAAAAGACAGCCGCAACCGCAAGGATAATCACGCCAGGAATGGCAAAAAGTGCCTTGTTTATCGGTTTGGTGGATTGCCGCACAGCTGGCTGGCTTGGTGGGCTGGCAAGATTGCCAGCGTTATTTGGCTTGTCAGCTATTGCACTTCCGCAAGCCTTGCAAAATTTCACATTTTCGGCGTTTTGTACGCCACATTTTGTACATAACATAATATTTTCTCCTTAAAGTCTATTTTTTATTTTTGATTACCTTATAAAATTGCGTTGCTAAAATTTCGCAACAAAAAACACAAGCCAAAACTCACTCTCGTAACACGAAAAATAAGCCAGTTGCTTGCGTTGGTAGCGTTCTTAATTTTTTGAGACACGCCAAAAAGGCGGAGGCTAGGCGGCTAAGGCTCTGCTCTGCTCTGCTCTGCTCTGCTCTGCTCTGCTCTGCTCTGCTCTGCTAATTATACCACAGTTCGGCATGGTTTGTCAACCCCTTTCGTGAAATTTTTTCGCAAATTTTTTGCGTTGTCCGACAGGATAAATATATCGTAACAGGTTGTGCGAGGAAAGTCAATAGGTTTTGAAAAATTTTTCAGCCACACAGCTAAACCTCACAAGCCACCGCACAGTTTCCGCCGAACGCCATATTGACTGCCTTTTGCCGTCAAATGGGATTTTGGCACGACTTTGGGGTAATCGAACCCACCAAGAATCGCCCAAATTTGCCAACAAAAATATTGTACCACATTTTTTGTGGCTGTGCAAATTTTTTTGAAAAATTTTTTGAAAATTTTTTCGCTACTGCAATTACACCTCACAAACCACCGCACATTGTTTCCCAAAAAACGCCAGCCCAATCCGAACAAGCCGCTTATTTTCGTCCAACTCCACGCCGTAGCGTTTTTCGTTGATTTGCCGCAATGCCGCCGCCGCATCGTCCGCCAAATCCTCCGCCTTTTCCGACGATTTTAACTCAAAAATGTAATACGCCTCTTTACGTTCAATGAAAACGTCATACCGCCCATCGCCGCTTTCTCGATTTGATGTTGGATAACATTTTTTGGAATCGCCATAGGCACACAACAAAATCAGCATAAACTGCTGATAAGTGCGTTCTAACGCCTTTTTTGTCGGCTCGTCCCTCGGTTTTAGGAAATCGTGGTAGGACATTCGGTTGTCCAAAATATCCTGCAAATCCTCGGCGAATTTCTCAGCATTGTGGCTGTTGCGGAAGATGTTCAAGATGGGCGTTGCCTCTTTGAACGCATATTTTAGGATAAAATCCTTCCACGCAAGCATGAGTTCTTTGTTGGGGATTGTAAGGGCAACAAGTGCATTTTCGGGACTTTCTGCCGATTCGGTTTCCACAGCCAAATAGCCCGCCTGTACCAGCAATGAGTAAAAATCCCTGTCAAGTGTATATTCAGGCGAAAGCCCTTTTAGGGAAATGCGTTTGTCAACCGATTGTAAAATTCGCTCGCCGTCCAGTAGCCGTGCAAGCGTTTCCATACGTTCCTCGTTGAGCAATTCTGCGATTATGTCCATTACGCCGCTCCTCGTCCAATGGCACTCATACCCGCCCCTTTTCAGAAAAGTTGCGACCGAATACGTGTTGTAAATTGCGTGTCCGTTGACCAAAATGCCGTTGTACCAGTCTTTTAACTCCGCCTTGTCAAAGTCCGCTAACGCTTGCAACTCGTCAATTTCCATTTCCGTAAAACCGTAATCATCCGTGTAAAGATTATCGTCAAATACGTCAAATACTTCGATGTTGTTCAATCCGCTAAACAGACTCTCCCTTGAAATACGCATAACGCCTGTAAGCAGGGCTTTTTCCAAAAATTCATTTCCTTTTACCCCAGCCGAGAAGAACAACGTCAAAAAGTTGCGGATTTCCTCGTATTGTGGGGAATTGTGGTTGTCCATGAGGATTTTGTCGTACTCGTCAATGAGAATGTATGAACGCTTGCCTGTCAACTCGTGGGCGAGTTCCGTGAGTTGTTGCAAACCGTCCGATAAAGCCGCCGTTCCGTCAACCAAACGGTCAAAACACCGCTTGGCGTAGCCGTCAAGATTTTTTGACTTGCATAAAGAATAGGCGTGTTTTTCAATGCTTTGCCTAATCTGCCCTTTGTAATCCTCGGCACTCAAATTCTTGAACTCGAAGTTGAAGACAGGTGCAGAATTTGCCTTTCCCCAAACCGAACTTCCCTCAACATAAAGCCCTTTGAACAAATGCCGATAATCCGCCGCATCCGTGAGGAAATGCCGCAACATACTCATATTAAGGCTTTTGCCCAGCCGTCTGTGGCGAGTTACCAAGTGGACATCGCTGTTGTCGTTCAAAAAATTCTCTATCAGTCGAGTTTTGTCCACGTAAAAGCTACCGTCTGTTATAATCCTCTCGAATGACGATGTGCCTAAATTGATTTTTTGAATGTTTCCTATAACCATGATATTCCTCCTACCGCAAAATCAAATTTTCTCCGCTATTCACAAACCACCGCACATTGTTTCCCAAAAAACGCCAGCCCAATCCGAACAAGCCGCTTATCCTCGTCCAATTCCACGCCGTAGCGTTTTTCGTTAATCTGCCGCAATGCCGCCGCCGCATCGTCCGCCAAACCCTCTGCTTTTTCCGACGATTTTAACTCAAAAATGTAGTATGCTTCTTTGCGTTCAATGAAAACGTCATACCGCCCATCGCCGCTTTCCCTATTTGACGTAGGATAACATTTTTTGGAATCGCCATAGGCACACAACAAAATCAACATAAATTGCTGATAAGTGCGTTCTAACGCCTTTTTTGTGGGTTCATCCCTCGGTTTTAGGAAATCGTGGTAGGACATTCGGTTGTCCAAAATGCCCTGCAAGTCTTCGGCGAATTTCTCGGCGTTGTGGCTGTTGCGGAAGATGTTCAAGATGGGCGTTGGCTCTTTGAAAGCATATTTTAGGATAAAATCCTTCCACGCAAGCATGAGTTCCTTGTTGGGAATGGTAAGTGCAACAAGTGCATTTTCAGGGCTTTCTGCCGATTCGGTTTCCACAGCCAAATAGCCCGCCTGCACCAACAGCGAGTAAAAATCCCTATCAAGCGTGTATTCAGGCGAAAGCCCTTTTAGGGAAATACGTTTGTCAACAGTTTGTAAAATCCGCTCGCCGTCCAGTAGCCGTGCAAGCGTTGCCATGCGGTCTTCGTTGAGCAATTCTGCGATTATGTCCATTACGCCGCTCCTCGTCCAATGGCAATCGTATTTGTCGCTGTCAAGGAAAGTTGCGACAGAGTACGTGTTGTAAATGGCGTGTCCGTGTACCAAAATGCCGTTGTACCAGGCTTTTAACTCCGCCTTGTCAAAGTTCGCCAACACTTGCAGTTCGTCAATTTCCGATTCCGTAAAGCCGTAATCGTCCGTGTACAAATTATCGTCAAACACGTCAAAGACCTTGATATTATTCAGTCCGCTAAACAGGCTTTCCCTTGAGATACGCATAACGCCTGTAAGCAGGGCTTTTTCCAAGTATTCATTCCCCTTTACCCCAGCCGAAAAGAACAACGTCAAAAAGTTACGTATTTCCTCGTATTGTGGGGAATTGTGGTTGTCCATGAGAATTTTATCGTATTCGTCAATAAGAATGTACGAACGCTTGCCTGTCAACTCGTGGGCAAGTTCCGTAAGTTGTTGCAAACCGTCCGATAAAGCCGCCGTTCCGTCAACCAAACGGTCAAAACATCGCTTGGCGTAGCCGTCAAGATTTTTTGACTTGCATAAAGAATAGGCGTGTTTTTCAATACTTTGCCTAATCTGCCCTTTGTAATCCTCGGCACTCAAATTCTTGAACTCGAAGTTGAAGACAGATGCTGAATTTGCCTTCCCCCAAACCGAACTTCCCTCAACATAAAGCCCTTTGAACAAATGCCGATAATCCACCGCATCCGTTAGGAAATGCCGCAACATACTCATATTAAGGCTTTTGCCAAGTCGCCTGTGGCGTGTTATTAAGTGGACTTGACTGCTGTCGTTCAAAAAATGCTCTATCAGCCGAGTTTTGTCCACATAAAAGTTATCGTTTGCTATAACCCTTTCAAACGATGATGTGCCTAAATCAATTTTTTTAATATTTCCTATAACCATGATATTCCTCCTTAAAACCGTGGCATATTGGCGGATTTTAGCCGTACAGCTGGCTATGCGAGCCGACCGCTACAAATAAAATACCCTCGTCAACTTGCGTGTAGTGTAACCGCAAATCGCCGCCTGCACTAATCGAGTCATAACCGCTCCACGTGCCTGTTAATGCGTGGCGGCGTAGGTTTGGCGTGGAAGTGCCTGTGTGCAGGTCTTGCTTGAACCGTTTCACGGCATCTCTAGCCGCCGCTTTCTTTTTTTCGGACAAGTTCGCAAATTGCTTATTAAAATCCTTAGTGTAATCTACTTTCATGGGCTTTCCATCATGCTTTCTAAATGGGCAATACCCTCGTCCCAATCCATAAAAGCCAACTCGCCGTTTGCGTACTCCTCTTCAGCACGGCACATACATTCCTGTAAATACGGCGTTGGTACGAGTTCCTCTCGCACCTCAAAATCCTTTTTCTGCACGGTTTGTTTTATCAACCTGCTCGCAAACTCGGCGGTCGTGAAACCCAACTCGTCCGCATATTTCCGCAACTCTTTCTTGGTTGCCCTGTCTAGCCTGATGTTTACTG
>WRKH01000216.1 GCA_009778175.1 Turicibacter sp. | reverse complement strand
CCCAATGGAACATGATTCTTTCGGGATAATTGCCCTCGTCCAGCACCTGTATCTCCAAATTGACCTGTTTCCCGTCCACAATCATGTTAATGTCCAGCCTACAAAACTTTTTCCCCATTTCCTCAGGCGGCATTTCTGTGTTTGTCAAGTAAAACTCTTGAATACTTGCAAGCGGAATGTCGAGCAACACTGCCACCAGCCTTTTCAGCAAATCGGGATTTCTCACAAACAACATCTTGAATAGCACGTCTGACTTGAACGTGTAGACCAATCTCGTTCCCTTGCGTTTTTTCATTTTTGAACCTCCCGATTTTATTATAGCAAAGTTGGCGGATTTTTGCACATAAAAATTTTTGATAACCCTCAAAAAGGCTGCCGCTTCATAATGTAAAAACATTTTTCGATCCATCAAATCGCCTCCTCTCAAAAAAATTTAAAATTTCGCTTGACAAACTCCCCGCCCGTAATATATAATAATAATCAAGCACAGACGGCGTAATTTCACATCGGCGTATATTTCGTATGTTTACCAAAAAATTACCCAGTGCAAATTTAGCCCTAAGGAGGTGAAAAATGCCAACATTCAACCAATTAGTACGCAAAGGTCGCAAGGCGGCGAAGAAGAAGAAATCCGTTTCCCCTGCCATGCTCAAAGGCTTGAACTCGATTCACGGTCGGCAAACCGACCAAGCCTGCCCGCAAAAACGTGGCGTATGTACCTATGTCCGTACTGCAACGCCACGTAAGCCCAACTCCGCACTCCGCAAAATCGCACGTGTGCGTATGTCCAACCAGATGGAGGCCACTTGCTATATTCCAGGCGAGGGTCATAACCTGCAAGAGCATAGCGTGGTCTTAGTCCGTGGCGGCCGTGTGCGCGACGTGCCTGGTGTGCGTTATCACATCGTCCGCGGCAGTCTCGATACCGCTGGCGTTGCCAATCGCAATCAAGCCCGTTCCAAGTACGGTGCTAAACGCGCGAAAAAGCGTTAAACGTCAAGGCTGAAAATGCCAAACGCAAACGTTAAAAATTCAGCCAAGGCGGCTGTTTACATATTCTAAATTTTCGATTAAAATTTCAACATTCGACATTTCGATATGTGTGCAGAACGCGAAATTAGGCGAGTACCGGCGGAAGAATTTTCCGCACAAAAGGAGGGAAGATCGTGCCACGTAAAGGTAACAATCTGTTACAAAATTAAAAATCTAACAGAAAGCCTCTACTATACAGTGATGTGTGGTAGCTCGAGGTTAAATGCTGGTAAAGCCTAAAGGCGTACAACCAAAGCGGAACTGGAAACGGTCAACGTAAAACGGTGCGAAAGCAGAAAAAACAGTACGTATAGCCTAAGTTGAAATAAAATCTTTGAGAGGGGTGTAGCAAACCCAAACCAAAGGCACTAAGGGCGGTAAAATGGCAGTTCAGCAGGGAAAGCCCTAAATTGCGGTTGCAACATGGGAGACCCTCAACGACTATCCGATTGTGTCGGAGTACATTCAAGTGAATGGAAAAATCTCGATACTCCAAATGGAGTATAACATATAGTCTGCGCTCATGTGAAAGCATGAGAGGTCTGTCGGCAACGATAAGACTGCATGGGAACTAACGAGCCTATGTGAACAAGATAGATTTACTCAAAAAATCAATAAATCTGCACATTTCAGCGTTTTGTGATATAATTATCACGAGGTGATGAGATGTTGCAACTAAGAGAAGTTTCTCAAAATACTTTAACAGCAACAAATGAGCAAGATGTAGGATATACTTTAACGGAAGTAGCGTTAGCCACGGCATTGCCGAAGGCAAGCGTATTGGCAATGGAACGGCACGGCGAGTTAGTGCGGTTGGATAATAAAAATTACGAAAAAGCCCAATTACAGCCATATTTAGACCATATGATGATTGGCAAAACGATAAAATTACTCCCAACCGCCGAGCAAGAGCAGATATTGTGGCAACACGCAGGAACAAGCCGTTTTGCTTACAACTATTGCAAGCGAGTATCTGAAAAATATTACAAGTACACAGGCAAAACACTAAGTCAGCGAGCCATGCAAAAGCTATTTCGCAAACTCAAAAAACGCCAAAAATACGCATGGTTGCAGGAAATGAACGCCCAAGTACCAAAGCAATCAAGCAAGGATTTTGATAGGGCAAGGCGAATCTCATTTGAAAAATTTGGTAACGGATTTCATACCAATTTCAAGAGCCGCCACAGCATAAACCAAGGATTTTACGTAGATGCAACAACAATGACCGTCCTAACAAAATCAATAAAATTTCAGACGCTAGGCGTAATAAAAACGACACGCCAAGCCAACCGAGACACAGTCTACAACGTGAGAATAATCCATGACGGAACAGGTTGGTACGTAAGCTACAGCATTCGAGTGAAAAAACCTGCAAAAACAGGCAACAGCACCGAAATAATCGGCATTGACACAGGAATAAAAATTTTAGCGGTGTGTTCCAACGGAATGATTTTTGCAAACATTAACAAAACTCGCAAAATCAAGAAATTAGAGGAACGCAAAGCGAATTTCCAACGTCAAATGTCCAAACGATATGTAAAAGGTGCAAAACGGCAAAGCAACAACTATTACAAAGCCAAAAATGCTCATTTGAAAGTATGCAGAAAGCTAAGGAATATAAGGAATAATCATTTACATCAAGCAACCGCCCATTTGGCGAAAACCAAGCCACAGGCAATAGTAATTGAGAGCCTTAAATTAGCCTTTATGTTAAAGAACAAAAAACTGGCGAAACAAACAGCAGGGCAGAAAATCGGCGAATTTTACCGACAGTTAGAATATAAATGCAGGTACAACAGCATTGAGTTTCTAAAAGCCCCACAAGATTACGCAAGTTCCAAGCTATGTAGTCATTGCGGATATAAGTACGACAAAGCCGATTACGACAACAAACCGTGGTCGCTCCGCATACGAAAATGGACTTGTCATAACTGCAAAACCGCCCACGACAGGGATTTTAACGCCAGTGTAAACTTAAAGAATTGGTACAAGCAGGTCGCTTGAAAGTTCTTTATGTAGAGAAACGTAACCTCTCAAATAGCGAGCCAAACCAACCCACGCAAGTATTGTGGGTGTGCGACAAGAGCAAGACACGCTATAAAGTAGTGTAGATTTATGATAAATATTCGAGTAAATTTATCGTTACGGCAAAGTAGCAAAACGGCAAGTCCTGCCCGATCCACTTTACAAGAGCAGGCGCGTTACAAAGCTGATAAACACAATCATGCTTGACGGCAAGAAAGGCGTAGCCCAGAGCATAGTTTACGCCGCTTTCGAGAAAGTCCATGACAAACGGAGCGACACTCCTGTCATCGACTCCTTCGAGGAAGCCTTAAACAACATAATGCCGATTCTCGAGGTAAAAGCCCGCCGTGTGGGCGGTGCGACCTATCAGGTTCCAATCGAGATTAAGCCCAACCGCCGAGAGGCTCTAGGTCTCCGTTGGCTAGTAAGTTTTGCGCGCAACAGAAACGAGCGCACCATGCAAGAACGCTTAGCCGGCGAAATCCTAGATGCCGTCAACAACACAGGCGGCGCAATAAGGCGAAAAGAGGAAATGCACCGCATGGCAGAGGCCAACAGGGCGTTCTCTCATTACAAATGGTAAAAGACTAAAACCGTGGGGCTCTGCCCCACACCCCGCAAGGAGCGCGCCCCTTGACCCGCACATTTTTGCTGGGCTAAGGACACCTTGAATAGCGGTTTTTTGTGGGGGGAATTTGGAAAGGGGAAAGTAGTATGAACTTTTCGATAAATAACATCTTTGGTGCTAGAAATGCACTCACGCCCATGGGCGGACAGGATGGGGAAAATCCCTTTCAAATGTCCAGAAATAGCGACCTCATTCAGGCACGGCTCGAACGTGCGAGAGAACAACGCGCGGCGGAGTCTCGTTTGCTCGAAGAACAGGCGGATTTAGCAGGTTCATTGGATTTGGCGGATTTGACGCACACACTCGTCTCTGGCGACATGGCTCTTAGCCGTATTGCCGAAACCGCCGCCACTCGTGCCAGCTTGGAAAGCAGAATCGCCACCGAGGGCAGCTCTTCCGAACTCGAAGACGCACTCACACGCACCACGGCGACTCTTGCGGCACAAATCGGCGAGGCTATCGCAAATGCCGATTCACAGCCAACCAACGGCGTTTCACAACGGAATAATAGCGAGAACGGCGAGGACGAACACTCCAATTCGTCCGCAAACCGCCAACTTGCCGCCGTTTACGCCAAACAACCGCCTAGCGGCTTGATTTTCAACGCAACCGCTTAGCTGTTAGCTATTTGATAGGTTTTAGGTCTAATGCGGTCAGATTGCCGCAAATGCAATCGCCGCAATGTGGAATTGACATCAACAAAAGTTCGCGGACGTATGCAAAAAATTGCGGTATTCGTGGACGCGATGTTAAAAAGAAAAGAAAGAAGGTAATAGATTTTGTCAAATCGAGCTTTTCCGCTGGAAAGGACTAGAAATATTGGAATCATGGCGCATATAGACGCTGGTAAAACTACGCTCACGGAGCGGATTTTGTACTATACAGGGCGGACGTACAAGATTGGGGATACCCACGAGGGTACGGCAACGATGGACTGGATGGAACAAGAGCAAGAACGTGGAATTACCATAACGTCAGCCGCCACGACCACACAGTGGGAAAATCATCGAATAAATATCATCGACACCCCTGGACACGTGGATTTTACCGTCGAAGTCGAACGCTCGCTGCGAGTGCTGGACGGCGCGGTCGGCGTGTTCTGTGCCAAGGGCGGCGTTGAACCGCAGTCCGAAACCGTCTGGCGACAGGCGGATAAATACCGAGTCCCACGCATGGCTTTCGTCAACAAGATGGACATCATGGGCGCCGACTTTCTGCGTGTCGTGGACATGATTAAAGATAGGCTCGGCGCGAATGCCGTCCCTGTCCAACTGCCCATCGGTGCGGAAGATACGTTCGTTGGCGTGGTCGATCTCATGGATATGCAAGCCTATTTGTACCAGGATAAAGAGGGTACGGACGTTGTCGTTGGAAAAATCCCAGCGGATATGCAGGCGGCGGCGGACGAATTTCGGCTGAAAATGGTCGAAAGTATCGCCGAAACCAACGAGGATTTAATGGAAAAATACCTCGGCGGCGAGGATTTAACAAAGGACGAACTGGCGGCGGCCCTGCGCGCGGCGACCCTTTCCACGGACATTACGCCTGTCTTTTGCGGCAGCGCGTACAAGAATAAGGGCGTTCAAAAGCTGCTGGACGGAGTGGTTGCGTACTTGCCTGCGCCGACCGATATTCCGCCAATACAGGGCGTTGTCGAGGGCGAGGCAGAGCCGATTACACGCGCACATTCGGACGAAGAGCCGTTTTCAGCGTTGGCGTTCAAAATAATGAACGATCCGTTTGTCGGCAAATTGGCGTTTTTTAGGGTTTATTCGGGAACGCTTTCGTCTGGCTCGTATGTGCAGAACTCGGTCAAAGGCAAGAAAGAACGCATTGGGCGGATTCTCTTGATGCACGCCAATCACCGAGAAGAGGTGCAGGAAGTCCATGCTGGCGACATTGCGGCGGCGGTGGGCTTGAAATTGACGACCACAGGCGACACGCTTTGCGACGAGGCGAACGAGGTCGTGCTGGAATCCATGAATTTCCCCGAACCTGTTATCTCCGTTGCGATTGAGCCGAAAACCAAGGCTGGGCGCGACAAAATGGGCATTGCCCTGTCGAAATTATCGGACGAAGATCCGACATTTAAGACGTACACCGACCAAAATTCTGGTCAGACGATTATCTCGGGCATGGGCGAGTTGCATTTGGAAATCATCGTTGACCGCCTTTTGCGTGAATACCGAGTTGAGGCGAACGTCGGCAAGCCGCAAGTGGCGTACCGAGAGTCGTTCTCGAAACAGGTTGACCAGGAGGGACGCTATGTGCGGCAATCTGGCGGACGTGGGCAATACGGTCATTGCAAGCTGATTTTCGAGCCAATGGACGCAAACGATTCCGACAAGCCTTACGAGTTCGTGAACAAGATAATCGGCGGCGTGATTCCGAAAGAGTACATCCCGGCGATAGACAACGGCATCCAAGAGGCGATGCAGTCTGGCGTAATCGGCGGCTATCCAGTGGTGGGCGTGCGTGCGACCTTGTACGACGGTTCGTACCACGATGTGGACTCGTCGGAAATGGCGTTCAAAATAGCAGGTTCGATGGCGTTCAAAGCGGCGATGAAGAAATCCGCGCCGCAGTTACTCGAGCCGATAATGAAAGTGGACGTAACAGTCCCAGAAGAGTATTTGGGCAACGTAATAGGCGACTTAAACAGCCGTCGTGGCCGCATGGAGGGGCAAGAGGCGTTGGGTAACGCACAAGTGGTACACGCATATGTCCCCCTGGCGGAAATGTTCGGATACGTCATGGATCTCCGCTCCAACACGCAAGGACGTGGCGTATACACGATGGAAGTCCACCATTACGAGCCAGTACCGAGAAATATACAAGAAAAATTAGCAGGCCCTGAAAAGGATTAAAACCTTGGGGGCTCTGCCCCCGCCACGGCGGGCAGGCCAAACCCCCGCCACTTTGTAAAGTGGACAAACTTTAACTTTTTTATGACTAACCGCAAAAAATCTCGGATTTATAGCGTTTAGCCTATAAAAATGTGCGGGGTCAAGGGGGTATGACAAAAAGCTCCCTTGCGGGGTCAAGGGGCAGAGCCCCTTGCGGGGTGTGGGGCAGAGCCCCACGGTTTTAGGGTTGAAAAAGAAGGAGGCTTCCGAATGGGAAAGCAAAAGTTTGAAAGAAATAAACCGCACATCAATATCGGCACGATTGGACACGTTGACCACGGTAAAACGACCTTGACTGCCGCTATTACCAAGACGTTGTACGATAGGTACCAGTTGGGTCAGTTCGTGGAGTTCGATAAGATTGACAAGGCTCCCGAGGAAAAGGCGCGCGGTATCACAATTTCGACCACGCACGTTGAATATGAGACCAATAATAGGCACTACGCGCACGTGGACTGCCCTGGCCATGCCGACTATGTTAAGAATATGATAACTGGTGCGGCGCAGATGGACGGCGCGATTCTCGTTGTGGCGGCGACCGATAGCGTTATGGCACAGACGAGGGAACATATCTTGCTGGCGAGACAGGTTAATGTGCCGCATATCGTTGTTTTTATGAACAAATGCGATATGGTCGACGACGAGGAAATGCTCGAATTGGTTGACATGGAAATTAGGGAGTTGCTGAACGAGTACGAGTTCCCTGGGGACGATACGCCCATTATTAGGGGTTCGGCGTTCAAGGCGTTGGAAGATACGGCTGGCGAATGGGGCGACAAGATTATCGAACTGTTCGAGACCGTTGACGAGTACATTCCCACGCCAGAGCGTGATAGCGACAAGCCGTTTTTGATGCCTGTTGAGGACGTTTTCTCGATTACTGGGCGCGGCACGGTTGCGACTGGTAGAGTTGAGCGCGGCACTTTGAAGATTCAAGACGAGGTCGAGATTGTTGGGCTTACAGACGAGAAGAGGAAAGTGGTTGTAACGGGCATTGAGATGTTCCACAAGTTGCTGGACAGTGCCGAGGCAGGCGACAATGCAGGGCTGTTGTTGCGTGGCGTACAGCGGACGGACATCGAGCGTGGGCAGGTCTTGGCGAAACCAGGCAGCATCAAGTCGCACACGAAGTTCACGGCGCAAGTTTACGTGTTGTCGGAGTCGGAGGGCGGACGGCACAAGCCATTTTTCAACGATTATCGCCCACAGTTCTATTTTAGGACGACGGACGTTACTGGCGTGATAAAGTTGCCAGATGGCGTTGAGATGTGTATGCCAGGCGATAATATCGAGATGACGGTTGAGCTGATAACGCCGATAGCCATGGAAGAGGGATTGCGGTTCGCTATCCGTGAGGGCGGTCGGACGGTTGGCGCTGGTGCTGTTGTTAGCATTATAGAGTAAGCATTATAAATTTCCCCCTTGGAAACTTGGGGGATTTTTTGTTTTATTTGCGGAAAATTTGTGGATTTGGTATAATGGTGGTGGAGGTGGGAAATGGGAAAGCCAAAAGGGACGAAGTTGGTTTACACATTCAAATCAGACGTGCTGTTCAAGATGTTATTCACTCGAAATCCCGATTTGCTGAAAAGGCTTGTAGCGGTGCTGTTGAACATTCCGCTTGCGAGTATCGAGCAATTCTATTTGACAAACACGGAAATGCCGCCAGAGGAAGTCGGAGCAAAATTCTGTCGGTTGGATATAAATATGATAGTTGACGGAAAGCAGGTCAACATCGAGATACGGGTAGCGGACGAGGGCAATTATTTAGAACGGACGATGTTTCATTGGGCGAAATTGTTCACAACGTCCTTGCCGTCAGGCGAGGACTATTCAAAGTTGCCAAAAACGATATGTATCAGCATTTTGGGATTTGTGCAATTTGACTGTGCGGCGGTACATTCGGAGTTCGCACCCATGGAAATCACACGCCACGAGATACTGTCGGATAAGCAGCGGTATCATTTTTTCGAGTTGCCGAAATTGCCCGATGTGGATAAGATTGATTTTGGGAACGAGAGGGAATTGTGGCTTGCGTTGTTTAATGCGGAGACAGAAGAAGAGTTGGAGAAGTTGACGAAAGGTGGGGAGGTCATGGAGCAAGCTATTCAAGCGTACAGGGGTACAGCCGCAGATGAGGAGTTTCGGTATTTGGAGCGGTTGAGGGAGAAACGGTGGCATGATGAGGCACAGGCGTTGCGGAATGCGGCGTTAAAGGGCGAAAGGCGAGCGAATAAGAGGTGGCAGGGCGTGGTTGCGGAAAAAGATGTCGCAATCATGGAAAAAGATGCGTTAATCGCCAACCTACTAGCCAAGCTAAACGAAAAGCAATAATCAATCACGAAAAAGGGGCGTAAAAATCAGCCCCTTTTCCATGCCAAAAAAATTTTTTTCAAAAAAATTTGACAAAATAATCTCGATGTGAGATAATTAAATAGAGCCTTAGAGCCTTAGAGCCTTAGAGCCTTAGAGCCTTAGAGCCTTAGAGCCTTAGAGCCTTAGAGCCT
>WRKH01000215.1 GCA_009778175.1 Turicibacter sp. | reverse complement strand
TGTGGGGGCAGAGCCCCCACGGTTTTAATGTTTTAGTTTTTCGCCCCAGCGAGTCATTTGGTCGGGGTCTAGTAAATCTTTGATTTTTTCCTCGCCTAGTTTTGCTACTAGGTCGGTGTCCTCTAAGCAGACTTCTAAAATGGACTTGCGTTCGGTGCGTGCCTTTTTGGCTATTTCGCCCGAAGCAGCGTAACCGATTGCTGGGATTAGTGCGGCGGCCAGGCTTGCGGAACGATTTAGATTGTTTGACATCCGCTCCTCGTTTGCAGACGTTATGCGGATTTTGTCCACGCATAATTTCCCGAAAACCTTGAATACATTGTCCATCATGTTTATCGATTCTATCAAGTTAAATACCAAAACTGGCTGCATTACGTTCAATTCAAACTGCCCCGCCTCGGAGGCAAGGCAAATCGTGTGGTCGTTCCCGATAACTTGAAACGCCACCTGGTTGACCACCTCGGGAATAACGGGATTTACCTTGTCGGGCATGATTGACGATCCCGCCTGCCGCTCTTCCAAAGTAATCTCGCCCAACCCGCAACCTGGCCCAGAGACCATCAACCGCAAGTCGCTGGCGATTTTTGACATATTCATCATGCAAATCTTTAACGTCGCCGAAACTTCCGTGTAACAGTCCGTGTTCTGCGTGCCGTCAACAAGGCTTTCACAACGCCGCAACGGGAAATCCCGCCCCGCATATTCGCTTGTTACCGCTTTTAGGTGTTTCATCACGGATTCTACATACTCGGGATTGGTGTTTAGGGCTGTGCCAACGGCGGTTGCACCCATGTTGACCTCGTATAAATAATGCCCCGTTTTTTCGATACGGTCAATATCCCGTTTCAGCACACGGGCATATGCGTCAAATTCCTGCCCAAGCCTGATTGGGACGGCATCTTGTAAATGCGTTCTGCCGATTTTTACGTATTTGTCAAATTCTTTCGCCTTGTTGTCGAAACTGGTGTAGAGTTCTTTCATCGTTTCCAGCAAATCGTCCAACATCAGGCGTATCGCAATATGCGAGGCGGTGGGCAATACGTCATTGGTCGATTGCGACATATTGACGTGATTGTTCGGGTCGATAACGTGATAATCGCCCTTTTTGCAGCCGTTTATATGCTCCAAAGCAATGTTAGCAATGACCTCGTTGGCGTTCATGTTAAGCGAAGTCCCCGCACCGCCCTGGATGGGATCGGTGCAAAATTGCTCATGGTACGCACCAGAAATCAATTCATCACAGGCGGCAATAATGCTCTCCCAAACGGGAACGGGCGAGTCTTTTAATTTGCCTGTCTCCCGATTAGCCATAGCAGCCGCCTTTTTTACCATTACAAGCGACACGACCAATTTATCAGCAACATCGCTGATTTTGTAGCCCGTTATGGGGAAATTAGTCAACGCTCGTGTCGTGTTTATTCCATAATATGCCCCCGCCGGCACTTGCAAAGTACCAAGCGAGTCTCTCTCAGTCCGATTTATCATCTATATACCTCTTTTTTTAACATCGCGAGCACCACTAATCAAACCTTACGTATCCGTCCGCAAATCCAATAAATCAGCAACCCGCCATTTTTGTGGAAAAACCAAACAAATTTTAAAGTTTGTCCACTTTTCAAAGTGGCTGGGGTCTGGGGGCTGGCCCCCAGCGGGGTCAAGGGGCAGAGCCCCTTGCGGGGTTTGGGGCAGAGCCCCAAGGTTTTAATCTATTACAGTAACAGTTGTGTGGAGAATTGTAACGTCTTCGAGAGGGCGGTTTGCGCCGCCGTCTTCGGGGTCGCCGTCGTGAGGGACGTTGGCTATTGCGTCTACTATGTCCATGCCGGAGATTACCTGGGCGAAAACGGTGTGGCCTAGTCTGCCGAATAGGAGACCGTAGGGTATGTCGAGGAACGGCGTGCCGCCGTATTGTAGGTAAGCGTCAATCATTTCGGGCGAGAATAAGTCTCGCATATATACGGGAATGTCGTCTAATTCACCCAGTAACTCGTCCTGCATTTCCAGAAAGGCATCGAAATGTTCGAGAAGTTCGGAGCTGTCAATTCCATTGTTCTGCACTATGAAAAATTGGCTGCCAATGCTGTTAGGTTGCCCTGTGTGTGCCATGGATAAAGCACCTCGAAAATGCCTGAGATTGTAGGAAAATTCAATGTCAAACTGACCGCCCCAGATACTTTCGCCGCCCATGCCCGTTCCGAGTGGGTCGCCGCCTTGAATCATAAACCCTTCGATTACACGGTGGAAAATGACATTGTCATAAAAGCCATTTTCGGCGTGTGTAACGAAATTTTCCACTGCTAATGGGGCTTCGTCGGGGAACATACGGATAACGATGTCGCCCATGCTTGTGTGCAGGGTAACGAGAGTGTCGCCTGATTGTGGGTGTTCGGCTTGTAACAAGGTGCTGAAATTGGGGTTGCCGACTATGGTGTTTTCGTTTTCGCCTATTGCAAAGCTAGGATTCCCAGCGAGTTGTTCGGTGGGCGGTTCGATAGGCGTTTCTGGTTGTTCGTCTCCTGCGGCTGTGCCTCCTGCTGTTGTTGCACAAGCCCCGAGTGTTAGGGTAGCCAAGGCTACCAAAAGGTATTTTAACATATTTTCTCCTTTTTCTGTTTTGAGTTCGTTGGTTTCCAACGGTTTATATTTATTGTAAACTATGTTTGGGAAATTTGCAAGCTAAACTAATTTTATTTCGCAAAATTTTAAAACCGTGGGGCTTTGCCCCACACCCCACAAGGGGACAAGCCCCCTTGACCCCCTCATTCGCTCTTTTTGTTATCGTGGATTCCCGCAAATCACTACAAATTTATGATTGTCTAGAGACTTATAATTTGACGATAACACAGCGTAGGAGCGGATAGTATCCGCCCGTTGCGGCTTGCGGGCGGATACTATCCGCCCCTACGAAACATTGAAAATTTGAATATATTGGATAATCATACTACAAATTTGTAGCAGTTGACGGAAATCCACGAGCCACAAAAAACGAACGATGGGGTCAAGGGGCTAGCCCCTTGCGGGGGTCTGGGGGCTGGCCCCCAGGGTTTTAATCTTTTTTATTTGTAGCCGCAGAGTTTTAGTGCCTTAGATATGTAGTCCTTTTGATTTTTGCGTTCTACTATGTTGTCGATGAAGCCTTTTTCTAGTAGAAAATGGGCTCTTTGGAAATTTTCGGGTAGACGCTTTCGGATTGTTTGTTCAATTACGCGCGGACCGGCAAAACCGATTAGAGCTTGCGGCTCGGCTAGAATTATATCCGCCTCCATTGCGAAACTGGCGGTTACTCCTCCTGTGGTGGGATCGGTTAGTACGCAGATATAAAGATTCCCCGCATCGCTGTGATATTTGACAGCACCGCTAATCTTCGCCATCTGCATCAGGGACAAAATTCCCTCCTGCATCCGTGCACCGCCCGAAATCGTAAAGCCCAAAACGGGCAATTCTTCTTTTAACGCATATTCAAAGAGTCTGGTTATCTTTTCGCCAACGACAATCCCCATGCTACCCATCATAAAGAAGGGATCCATCACGAAAATAGCGATTTTTATGCCGTTTATGGTGCAAGAGCCGCAAACGACCGCCTCAGTTTCCGCACTGCTGAGTTTTGCGTTGTTTAGCTTTTTTTCGTAATCGGGAAAGTTTAACACGTTTTCAGAAACAATATCTGCATCCATTTCAACAAAACTACCTTTGTCGCATATAAAATCGAGGCGTAAACGTGTGTTTTGCCTGAAATGATGCCCGCAATACATACAGACATTCAGCCGACTTATCAATTCGCCAGTCTCCAATTTCTTCTTACAAGTCGGACATTCAACTATAATATCGTCCGTCATTCCCTTTTTTATGGCTTTTGCAAACTGGCTACCTTCCAATATATTTTTCGGTTTCTTGAATTTGAACATTTTTAACCTCTTTTTTATCTCGTGTCATAAAGTCGTGGGACTCTGCCCCACATCTAGTATCAGACCGTCTGGTCGCAAGGGGTTTGCTCCCGACTAAATTTATTATATCACATCTTTTACGAAAAACAAAAAATTTTATCGTTATTTCTTTACTCGCACAAAAAAAGCGGGTTTATCGTTATGTTTGCCGTTTGTTCAGATGACAGGGCGACAGAGTGAAGCAAACTGGGTGCGGACGGATTATTTTTTAACAAATTGATAGCTTCTTGCACCGTGGTAAAACTTCATTTTCATAGAGTAATTCACTCTATGAAATACCGAAAACGATAACCTAAAGAGCCCCCACTTCTACAATCATAGCACCACAACTATAGCTTTGTCAATACCCAAATCAAAAAATTTTTCATGCGACATTTCCCCGCCTTTTTTCCATGCCGATAATATTGTATAATTGATTTCTACGCATATAAACCCCGAAAGGAAGGTAGAACAAAATGGCAAAAAGAACCAAAAAAAGTGAACTGTGGAAAAATCGGGTGCATTTTGGAAATGTGCTGGATTTCTGGCTCGAACGGAAGAAAATCGGGCTGAAAGAATCGTCTTATGTCAAGTATTTCAACCTCATTAACAATCATATCAAACCATCTCTGGGTAAATATAGGTTAGCGGATATAAATAGTACAACGCTAAACTCGTATATTTTAGAAAAACACAAGGCGGGCAGGTGCAAAAGTTCGGGCGGACTTTCTGAAAAGACGCTTAAAGATATTGCAACCGTTATAAAATCGGCTCTGCGTTTCGCAAAAGAAGAGCGACTGCTATCTGATGTTCCTTTCATTAACATAATTTTCCCACGTGAAAAACCCAAAGAAATGAGAGTGCTAACCAAAAACGAACAGGCGGCTTTGGAAAAGTATCTTTGTGAAGATATGGACAAAAGCAAGCTAGGAATCTTGCTGTGCCTTTACACGGGCTTGCGTATCGGCGAAATTTGTTCGCTAAGATGGCGGGACATTTCGTTAAACAGCCGCACATTAACAGTAAGTAGCACCATGCAACGTATGCAAACATTGGATTCTGCCAATAAAAAAACAAAAGTGCTAGAAACCGAGCCAAAAAGCGACTGTTCGTTACGCACAATCCCTCTGCCCGATATGCTCGTTGATAAATTAGCGGCATTTCGCCCTATCGACCAAAACGCCTACGTACTCTCGGGCAAAACCAAAAGTTACATCGAGCCACGGACATATCACAATCATTTTAAGGCTCATATCGCCGCCGCTGGCATAAAAAACGCAAATTTTCACGCCACTCGCCATACTTTCGCTACTCGTTGCGTGGAAGTTGGATTTGAAATAAAGAGTTTAAGCGAGGTTTTGGGACACGCTAATGTTATCATCACGCTAAACCGTTATGTGCATCCGTCTTTTGATTTGAAGCGGAGCAATATGAATAAGTTGGAGTTTTTCGGTATTTCATAGAGTGAATTACTCTATGAAAATGCGACAGGCATTTTTCGCTTGGACATTCGGTTATACCGTAGACTAGCACTGAAGAACATACAACATCTGAATTAAAACCGAAATGGATATGCTTGACAAAAAGGCAAAAAGGCAAAAAGGCGATTTGTGATGTTAAAGATATTAATAAGCTATCAGGAGGGAACGAAATGTCATTAAAACTTATGTGCCGAAACGAGGCCTGTAAAAACTTTAATAATAAAGAAGTCTGTGAAAATGTTAATGAGGATAAGGACAAAGCTACTTGTTGTGATGAATGTTATTATCCAATGGGAGGAGTTACACTGCGGACTGACGAAAAGACGACTCCTTCGTCGCTTAAAGAGGTAATCGTAAACAATACCGAGGGAGAATTTTCCTTGCATTTGGATAATTCTTTCTACGGTGAAAGTGTGAAGGTGGAAACTAGCCTTGAGGAGTTTTCGGCAAATTTTTCATTGGCTGGAGATACAGGTTTTTGTATTGAACCTGGCAAGGACAAAGAAATAAAAATTCAATACAAGCTCGAACCCGATTTTTCCGACACTGTAGCAAAACCAAAATTTATACTTGTAATAAAGTCGTGGGACGGAATAGATCACATAAGGTTTCCCCGAAGGAACTATGGCAACAATGAAAAATTTCCCCGTACCCAAAAGTTTGATGTAGTCGTGAGTGTTGAAGAACCTTCAAAAATTGCTTTTGAAAAGGAACTAATACCTTTTGGTATTGAAAACGATTCGAACGAGGTCAGATTCTTCCGTTCTAGCGGTTCGGCAAAAATTTCGATTACAGAAATCAAACCGCCCCCGCAATTTTCTGTCGTTTGTAACGATGGTAATCAAATAGATTACACCAAGTGGCAAGATATGGATTTTACCGATACTTATTATTCCTTTACCTTAAAGCACGATGGGAGTTTGGATGCCGATGCTACCACTGCGGAGCTTGAGTTGAGTTATATTTCTGCAGGTTCTCCTTTTGTTGCGAATTTAACAGTATTTGTAATTCCAGAAGAAAATATTTGGAAAACATTTTATAGCATACCCGACAATATCGTTGCCATTGATTTCGGAACGTCGAAAACTACTATTTCGTACATTAACACCGATGAACTGCTTAGTAATGAAAGTGCACCCTTTAATCTTGTTGAAATTCCTACATTAAAAGCTGGAGTAGTGGGAAGAATCGATGGCTCATTGCCCTCGCGTATAGTTCTTGAACGTGATGAATATATAATAGGCAAAGGAGCCGAAGGGAACAAATCCAGCTATGCTATTGAGAGTCTTAAGATGCATCTGCGGGAGGAGCAAGTAAATTTTGTAAACTCTAGAGGGGACAAGCTGCAAAAAAAACCAAGCGAGGTATTAACAAACTTCTTAAGAAGGTTACGGGTTGCAATGCCCGAAGATTTGCAAAACCCCGAGTCCAATCTATATATTTTCACTCTACCTGTTTTAGATAGCGATAAGGGAGAAGAGGCTGTCGATTATAATCAACAAAAGTACATCATGTTGAAGTGTGCAAAAGAAGCTGGGTTTGCTAACGACAAGGAAGATAATATAGACTTTATTACCGAATCCGATGCTGCAATGTTCTATGTAGTGGCTGCCGCCGAAAACAACAAATTTCAAAATTCAATTAACTTGAAACCAAAGGATATAATCGGCATTTTTGACTTTGGAGCAGGTACATTAGATGTATCAATAGGGGAGTACAGCATTTCTGGCGGAAAAGGCACTATAAATGTAATGTATTCAAAAGGATGGAACGATGCGGGAAATACAATAGATTATAAAATAGCGATGATGGAAATAGGAGAACGACTTGAACGAGATGAAACCGATGAAAAATCACCCTCGATTGTATTCGATCCCCCATATGATGCCAAAAGCAAAGATGATATTCTGCATGATTTTGCGAGTTGTAAATTTTTTGGAGCTCTTGAAGACAAATATGGCGACAGAGCTGAGATTGCTCGCCCAGCAAAGGACTTCATAAAAAGCTATTTCAAGCCAGCAAAAGAATTATTTTCTTTTTTCACGAACAAAGAGGTCTTTGGCTTAGATGAAACAAGCCCATACGATGGAATACCCCCCACTTCTTTTGCTTCGATTGTCGAGGCGAAAAGAGAACAAGATTATTTGATTGCTACCGAAACAGTATATAATGAAGTTACACAAGGGCTTATCAGGATTGCTGCGGATACTTTACAAAAGGAACTCCCAGCCAGTGGCATAAACAAAATCGACTATATGTTTATGGTAGGAGGTTCGTCGTTAATTAAAGATGCAGATAGCACTTTAAATCATATGCTACAACGCTACTCTATAAAAGCTATATCGCCCTTTCACTATGCTGGCTTTGGCAATAGACTTTCAAACCCCGATGCTCTTGTAGAAAATGCTAAAGATATACTTGAAGTTGCCACATATGCCGTTGTTAAAGGTGCTTGCATATCCGTTATTTCTCGTAGAGATAAAAATTTTCAGTATAATCTGGAGATTAAGAAGCGTGGCGAAGACGGTGCAACACTTTGGAATTTTAAGACCAGCAACGATATACCCTTCCACACTATGTCGAGTAGGCTACCAAGTAATAGAGCGAGTGGCATATGGGATATTTTTGTTGGTATAGAAGGCTCTGAGGAGAAGATTACTGATAGTTTTAGGGTAAAGGCTAGTCAACAAGTGGTCAAATTCAATTTGAATGTTAAGGGTAGGTCTTTGGAATTATCTTGCGACAATGGGGGTGTTATGACGGACGTGAGAACAAATGAGCCAAAGCAGGTTAAGTTAAGCATTTAGGGTTTGTGTAAAAGTAAGGGGTGATTATCAGCTATGGCTAGGACTGCATTGGATTTATATGTTGCTGCTGTAGCTAGTAAAAAGAATGGTGAATTTATTAATACCGAAAGGCTCAAAGAGGCATACATTGGCGTTGTAGATGCAATGGCGAAGGAAATAGAAAGAGATGGCAGTTCGCTGTTACTTAATCTTTTCGCCGCACGTTGGTATGTGGGGTATCCAAAAAGTGATGTGTATATTGCTAATCTAACAAAGATTGAGCTTGACGCTAACTTCAGTAAGTATCTTAACTCTTGGAGAAGTAGCGATTACAAAAAGCAATATTCGGCAAAATTCAAACGTATTGATACTTCTGGTGTAGTGGCAATTCTTGAAGGCGTACAGGCATTTTTCGATAATTCAAGCGATAAAGATACAATTTTGGGTAGGTATTCGGAGCACTTCAAGAGTTATTTGTTTAATAAGAATATTTCTACGAAATCATTGATAACGCTTCTGCCTAAAAAATTGGAAAATTCCACTAAACATTATACTGCTTCCGCCTTCGCTGAACTAATAAGAGCAATAGATGCGGCACTTGTAAAAAAACAGGGGAGTGCGAAAGCCATAAGAGAGGCTGAAAACAAACGACAAGCTGAACTTGAAGCAAGGCTACAAGAAACTGAAGCTAGGAGGCAAGCCGAACTAAGAGCGACACAAGAAGCAGAAGCTAGAAAACAAGCCGAGTTAAAAGCAGCCGAAGAAGAGAGAAAAAGGATTTTGCTACAGGCTAAACTAAAAGAAGCCGAAGCGAAAGCCAAGCAAGATGAAAAGGCTAGAAAAGCTGAATTTGAAGCAAGACGAGTACAAGAGG
>WRKH01000214.1 GCA_009778175.1 Turicibacter sp. | reverse complement strand
CAAGTAAGACGAAAGTTGGGGGTCAAGGGGGCTTGTCCCCTTGTGGGGGTGTGGGGGCAAAGCCCCCACGGTTTTATTCTTCAGTAACTAGATTTTCTATGTGGGAGACGGGTTCTAGGGATTGTATGGGGTTGTTGAAGATTATTAGGTTGGTTAGGTTGGGGAGGTTGGCTAGGGGGGTGAGGTCGGTTATTTGGTTGTTGTGTAGCCAAAGGGTGGTTAGATTGTGGAGGTTGGCGAGAGGAGTGAGGTCAGTTATTTGGTTGTTGTTTAGAATTAGAACACGGAGATGGGTTAGGTTGGCAAGAGGGGTGAGGTCGGTTATGTTGCTGCCAATGCCGCCTATTTCTCCGCCTAAATCTAGGTAATGGAGGTTTGTGAATTGTGCTAGAACTTGAATGTCCTCGTCCGAAAGCTGCATATCCCATTTTGTGATTGCCCCAACGTCTATGTCGTATTCTGTGCCGCCGAGTGTGATTGTTGTGGGTGCTGTTGGCGTGATTGGCGTAGGCGTGGGGATTGGGGCTGGCGTGGGGAAAGTGATTGGGTCAGGGGTTGGAAACGTGATAGGTTCGGGAGTCGCAACGGGCGTGGGTACGTAAATATCAGGAGTTGGCAACCAAGCAACGGCGGAAGTTATTTGCACCGTACTAGTCTCGCCCTCCCAAGCTAGTGTATACCCCACACTTTCCAGCACATCTCGGAGCGGTATCATAGTTGAGTCGCTGATAATTTGTGCAGGCACTTCCAAGGTATGACTTTCGCCATTCAATGTAAAAATGCTGCTATCAATCGTGATGACAATCTCATTTACGCCAGAGGATAGGATAGCCTGACGAGTTTCGCCATTCCAAGCAATCCCAAAACCAAGCGTTTCAAAAACGCCCCGCACAGGCACAAGCGTCCGCCCTTCAATTATAACGGGCAACTGACCCACAAAGTTCACAGGCACACCGTCTACATTTACATTAATTTGCTGGCCATACAAAGCCGTAGGCAGAAAAACCGCCCCGACCAACGCCACCAATAAAATCATTTTCTTCATAATAATTCTCCTTCTTAAAAATACTAAAACCGTGGGGCTTTTTTGTCAAACCCCCACACCCCGCAAGGGGCACGCCCCTTGACCCGCTCGTTCGTTATTTGTGGCTCTCGATTTTGCCCAATCGCTCCAAATTTGTAGCGGTTTGCGGGCGGATAATATCCGCCCCTACGTTGACATCTCCAAATTTGCAGCAGTTTACGGAAATCCACGACCCAAGTAAAGCGAAAGTTAGGGGGTCAAGGGGGCTTGTCCCCTTGCGGGGTCCAGGGGCAGAGCCCCTGGCGGGTCTGGGCAGAGCCCAGCGGGGTTTGGGGCAGAGCCCCAAGGTTTTAAGGTACGAAAAATCTGTTGTTGAAGTCTTGGAACATGGTTGAGAGGGTTAGGAAGTCTGTGTGATCTCTTGTTATTAAGCCGTCTCGGTTGGATAGTAGGATTAGAATGTAGGGGCTTGGAGCGTAAACTATTGCTAAGTCGTGCCAGACGTTGCGTGTCCAGCCCGATTTGCTTGCTATGGGATAGTCGGCTGTTATTAAGGGGGCTACGTTGTTTAATAAATGTTCCTTTAATTCTAATCCGTGCTGATTGTCGGCTTGAATGTAAGCGTGGATTTGTCGGGCGAAAAAGGCCGCTTCGGAGGCTGTTAGGTTGGAATTCATTACCCTTTCGCCCACAAAATCTGCGTTCCCGCCGATGCTGCGTATAAATTCTGTGTAGCCTTCTAAACCATGTTCTCGTATCAACATAAGTGTTGCAATATTGTCGCTTACGCTCAGTAATAGGCGTAAAAGCTCGTTTTGTGTAAGTTCTGTTCCCACGCTGTGGTCGAATTGTATCGTGCCGCTGCCTGGCCAGAAATCCTCGGCTGTGTAGGTTGTTGTGCTTTCTAAATCGACTAAACCCTCTTCCGCCATCTTGTAAATCCATAGACCGAGCATGGCTTTCGGCACGGAAGCACTAAAATAGATTTGATCGGCGTTGTAGCTGTACGTGAAACCCGTTTCTAAGTTGATGAAGTAGGCGGAAAAATTGTTTACAATGATTTGGGTCTCCGCTATAGGTTCGGGTGGGGGCGGTGCGATAGGTTCGCCGTATTCGTTGTAGCCGAGGAAGCCGTTTTCCTCGGGTTCTGGGTGGACGTAGACGGTAATTGAGTGATTCCTGTTGAGCTCGGCTAAAAATTCGTCCAGTTCGTATGTGGGCGGGGAAAAATGGGGGTTTACCCAGTAGAGGTTGCTGTCTGTGCTGATTAGCAGCCAATCGTTTCGGGTGTCTATGAGTTCCACCGTTTGTGCGGGCAGGACGGCTATGGGTTCGGTGTCCTCGAAGTTTAGGAAGATGTTGAAAGAGGTTTCCATGTGGAGGAGGTTTTGTGGGGGGTTGGGGGTTGGGGATGGAGTGGGTTGTGGGGGTGGAGCGGGTGGGGGTTGAGGCTGTGGCGAGATATGTTCCTGCATCGCTATGGAAGTTCCCATTATTTCTGCGTACTGCATTGTCAGAAATGCAACAAAAACCACGACAACCGCTAAAATTGCCAGGAGTAGGAGTATTATTGCTATGCCGTATTTGGTTTTTATTTTTTGCCTCTTTTCTATCAGATGCCCAAGATCGTGGGGCTTTTCGTCATATCCCCACACCTCACAAGGAGCATATCTCTTGACCTAGGATAATCCCGTTACAGGATTCT
Source organism: Turicibacter sp. (assembly GCA_009778175.1). Classification (GTDB taxonomy): domain Bacteria; phylum Bacillota; class Clostridia; order Lachnospirales; family WQUN01; genus WRKH01. The sequence goes on along the minus strand of WRKH01000214.1, from coordinate 6,298 downwards.
TTCATTATACTAGGTTGTTACGGGCTTGTCAAATGAAAAATATTTTTCTGTCTATTTTTACGGTAACGTGCCTTGCGTGGTGGCGATCGGCTCGGGGGTATCCTCCAAATTTTGCTCATTTTGCTCATTTTGCCTATTTTGTTCAACTTGCACCGTTTGTGTGGAAAGACGGGCTTCTAGTATGGTTTTTTCTTCCGTGAGGCGGGAAATTTCGTTTACCGCAATCTGCCAATTATGGCGTTCCTGCTCGAGATTGGCTATGCGTAACGCCAATTTTTTGTTCTCCTTTTCAAAAGAGACTACGGATTTCGCACGTTCTTCGAGGTCGATTACGTAAGCGTTTGTCGGCTTGCCCTGAAGCTCTTTTTGGAGATTCGCAACCTGAGTGCGGAGATATTCCAAATCGGAGATTAGGTCTTTTCGACTCTGTACGCCCTCTTCTTCTCGGTATTCGGTAAGTTCTTTTATGTGAACACGGAGTTTGTCCTCTATTAGGGCTATTTGCTGATCTTTTGCCTCGATTAGGAGTGCCATCTCCTTTCGATGAAACTCCATTTCGCTCTGCACCAAATTTTTGTAATCGGCTTGCTCCTCGGCTATGAGTTTTTCCCTCAAATGGACGGCTCGTTCATCAGACTCCAATTTCATTGTAAGTTCGTCAAGTTCACGTGTTCGGCGGTCATAATCCTTGTTCAACTCCAAAAGTTCTTCGATGCTACGGCCGCTTGCCGCCAGCTGCCTGTCCGTGTCCGACTGTATCTGCTTTAATTTCTCCTCTCGATAGTCCGCCAAATAATCGTCTAATTCCTTTAATTTGGCTAATTTTAGCTTGGCTACTTCATCTTTGGTTGCTATACGTTCCTTTTCTATGTCGGATAAAATCTCGGTTCGCTTGCTTTCTAGCTTGTCTTCTGTATTTTCGAGTTCGACCTCGAGGCTACTGATTTTAGCGGTTAGGGTTTCGATTTGCTCGTTGTGTGCCGTTTCTTTGTCGAGAATATCCTTGTTTGTCTTATTTTCAAAATCCTTTGCCGCTTGGATTTTTTGGGCACAAATAGCCTCGATTTCTGCGATTTTTTCGGTAGCCATGCGTTCGAGTTCGGTTTGGCGTTCGAGAGTGTTGCGTTTGTGGTTGGAATCCATCTCGGCTTGCATTTTTTTGACGTTGGCTTTCAACTCCTCTATCTCTTGATTTAGCTTGTGGCGTTCGGTTTTTAAGCCGTTTAATTCCTGCTCGGCAAGGGCTATCGCATTACGCATAGCATCGATTTTTTCATCTCGTGCAGCCTCTAATACGCTGATTTTTTCAAAATAGGTATTCTCTAGCTCTGCAACTCGCTCTTGGCGCAATTCCTCCACTTCCCGCAAGCGTTGGATTTTTATCTCCTCTGCTTCGGCTATGCGTTCCTTGCGATATTCTTCCAATTCTAGGGCTGTGGTGCTCTTAATACGCTCCGATTCAGTCTTTAACTCGGCTACGCTCTTTATCATGGTTTGGCGATCTAGTTTGTGTTGCTCCAATTCGATTAAAATTGTCTCGGTTGTCGTCTGCAATTCGTCCATTTTCTCTTGATGAGCCACCTCTAACGCCTTGATTTTAAGGTCGTATTCGATTTCCGCCTCGTCCAAACGTGCCTTGCGTATGTCCTCTATTTCACGGAAAGTTTTTTGGCGTAATTCTTCGAGTTCTCTTAAAGCGTGGCTACGCTCCTGCTGTAATTCCGTTTTGCCAGCCACCCTTTCCCGTTCCAAATCGATTTTTAAGGCTTCTAGCTCCTTAGCATTGTCCTCTCGCAACGTCTCTAGTAGCTGGCGATTTTCGTTTTCGAGTTCCTCTTTAGTCTCGTCATTCTTGAGTTTTAGGCGTACCGCCATGGCCTCCAGACGATTCAGTTCAATGGTTGCATCCTGCATTTCCGCCTTGATGTTGATGAGTTCGCCCGCCGCCTCTTCTATTGCTTTGTTTGCCGCCTCCAGTTTTTCGCCGCGTGCATATTCAAGGCTCTCCACTCGACTAAAATAAACACGCTCCAAATCAGCCATTCTAGCCTGTCGCAAATCCTCCAACTCTCGTAGCTGGCTTATTCGCATATTTTCTACTTCCGTTACCTTTTCGTTGCGAAGTATTTCGAGCGACGACTCCGTCTCCGCCCGAGCGGCATCTGTCCGTACTGTCAATTCCGTTATTTCGTACTGCAATGAGCTTTTTTTGCTCTCCAGTTCGGCTATGTCTTTTAGGTGGAAATTCTTCTCCTCTTTCATGCGGGCAAGGGCATTGGAGCGGCGCACCTCGAGATCGCTTAGATGTTCCTGTTTTTCGAGTTCCAATTTTGCCAAATTTTCCGTACGCAGCTCATCAAAATGTTTCTGTTCTTCCGACCGCAATTTTTCCTGTTTTATCAGAATTTCAGCCTTTGTTTTGTCGTATTCATACTGTAGCACTTCGATTTCGTCCAAAATCGTCTGTCTTTTGACTGCCAAATCCTTTATTTCTCGCTCTTTGCTTTTTTCCAGTTCAGAAAGTTCCTCCGAGCGGCGATTTTTGACCTCTTTCGCATTGGAAATTATGTTTGCACGTTCAACCTCTGCATCCGCTAAAATTTGCTCACGCAAGGCATCGGCTTCGGCTTTTTGTATGCTTTTATAGCGTGAAATTTCAGCTTGCGTTTGCTCCCATTCCAGTTTTTTTCGCTGATCCATTATATCGAGCTCTTTTTGCAGCTCCAATTTTTGTTGTTCCAAAGCGGCTAATTCCAGCGAGTGTTCCATATTAATTTCTTTGAGCGAGTCTTCTCGTTCGGCTCTACTTCGGGACAAATACTGGTCTTTTTCCGTATTTATGCGGCGTATATCGGCATCTTTCTGTTTCTGCAAATCCTCAATTTCTTCCGCCAGGAATTCTTTTTGGCGTTCGAGGTTCTGTTTCTCTTTTTCGAGTTTTTCGGCCTCACGGTGCAGTTCTTCCAAAGCGGCTTTCGCTTCTTCTTCACGTTCTTTATGTATCTGATTTATTTCCGTACCAAAATTAGACAGCGAAGCTGTACGTTCCTCTTTTAGGCGTTCAAATTCACGTTCCGTCTCTTCAATTTCACGTTTCAGGGCTTCGTTTTTCTCATTCAAATAGCCCAAGTCGCCGCTTTCCCAGGCATTTTCCTGACTTTTCAAATCCGCCTCTCGGCGTTCCAATTCATCTCTAAACGCTTCAAGTTCCGCACGTTCCTGACGCAAAACTTTTATTTGGTCATCAACCATCTTAGTTATTCCAGCCATCCAAAACTCCTTTTTTTAAATTCGCGAGTACCTTCTCTTGGCAATTTTCTGCATCCGTCCGCGAATCTTTAACCTCGCGAGTACCCCTCTTGGCAATTTATAGTCTCCGTCCGCGAATCTTTAACTTCGCGAGTACCTCTCTTGGCAATTTATAGTCTCCGTCTGCGAATCTTTAACCTCGCGAGTACCTCTCTTGGCGATTTTTAGTCTCCGTCTGCGAATCTTTAACCTCGCGAGTACCCCTCTTGGCGATTTTTAGTCTCCGTCCGCGAATCTTATCCTTTTGATATTGAAAGCCATGTGAAATTCCATAGCTGTTTAATTTTGAAAATATAGCAAAATGCGGGGCTGAGGACGTATTTTTGCGGGGTCAAGGGACAGAGTCGTACGGTTTAAGGTTAAAGGTATTATCCGCTTTCAGTATCTGCTTGTATTGCAACTCCGCAAGGACGGGCTTTAAGTCAAGCCCCAAAAACCTTGCGATTTCAGTTAGGGTATAGCCTTCTTCTAGCAATTTCAGTACCGTTTTTTCCACCGTATCCAAATTCATATAAAACTCCTTAAATTGCGAAACATCGCCAACGCTCTCGTGCCTTTCATATGTTAGAGAGAGGTTAAATCGTACAAAACGCCCTTTTTCTGTTTTAGTGCGATTTGCAGGAAAAGACGGAAAAAGCCTTTTTGCGTACTACTACCGAGTAATATCAGCCTCTTTGCATTTTTTACCGCTGCTAAAATTAAATTTTCGTCCCTGCACGCCTCTGTATTTATGATTACCGTCCCCTTATGCGAAAACGGATATACGCCATTTGCTGGGCTTAGATATTTGTTCATCTCTTGCTCGGTTATGTTAGCTAAATATTCGGGTATAAATGCTTTTCTGCCTGTTGCGATGCTGTCCCTCAAATCTGCGATTATCGAATCTATCAAAGAGACAATCTCCCATTCCTGCCCTTGTGCCATATAGAAATCGGATTTTTGGCGTGTTGCCTTTAGCAGGTCGATTTTTATCCTTTTTATCTGCTCATACCAGTCTTGATTTCGGGTTTTGTCGTTTAACAGGGCATTTATGGCGTTCAAGAAATTTGCATAGTCTGTTTCGTGATATTTTTCCATGTATTGGGCGAGGTCGATAAGCGGAAAATCCCCTGTGTCCTCGTATACGGTATTATTCGTGGGGAGAGCGTAAATACGGCGACGAAAATGGGATTTGCTTTCCGTTGTCGATCTTGTGGTTAGGAGTTTGCTTATTGTGTCGTTTATTATTTTGGTGGTGGTTTTGCTTAGGAAAGGCAGGGCAGATAGATAAATTTGCCTTATTATAGCAATTAAAGTTTCCCGTGTGCAACCGTCCAAATTTGCCTTAGCCGCCGTTATTTGGTTTATCATTTTGTGATCCAGCATGGCGGAAATGCGTGTTTTATAGTCTTCCAAGGTTTCATTTGGTAATTCTTCCGTCTCTAATAGTTCCTTTAGCATAGCCGCATACGCTTCGTTCATGCTCGTTCGTATATATATCACAAAAATATCCTTACAAGAGAGTGCTGTTTCGGTAATAGTTGCTATATCGCTAATTGTCGGTAAGTCCGACATATCAAATTCCTCAATCATCGAGGCCTCGTAAAGCAAGGCTGCCAGATGGGGCGGCATCATATCCAAAAAACCCTTAAACGGTAGCAAAGTATCGTTCAAATCTACATCGAAAGTTTGTATATGCAGATTTTTGCCGCTAATTTTGAAACTATGCGGCACATTATATTCCAGTATGCTGTCGATTATGTGCAAATCCGTTGGCTCTTTCAAGAACGGGCGTAAATTCCAAAGTTTATCGGTTGAATATGGCTTATTTGTCGTATCGACAGGAAACGAGTAACTATTCACGACATCACCAAATCTATATGCCTAGTTATCTCCGAATAGAGCGGAAACTCTATTTTGATAATTTCGCAAGGTAGCTGAACAATGGTCGCCTGATTGTTAGAGACGGTTTTTCCGTTTATCGAGATGGTTTTCGGCATTAAATTCTTGAAAATAAGGTTCAATCTACGGCCCTCCGTTATATTCAAAATGCAGTCGATGGTGGGGAAAATTTGCGTATCGAGCAAGATATTCTCCGTATGATAGTTAAAAAAGCATTGTCGTTTGGCTGCAAATTCCAGTATTTTAAGCCCTCTCTGCACGGGGTTCTCCTCTATAACATCGTATATGGAAGCCTTTAGCATTTTTGGCGGCGGCGTTTCGCAAAACGGGCATTTTTCTGCCATGTAGTGAAAATCGTCCTTGCATTTCTTGCAGGTAAGCAAGAGATCTAGCTGCTTGAACAGGATTTTGTACAATTCTGACATTTTCGGCCTATTTTCGGGTTCTTTTTTGGTAGAATCCAACAAAGTTTTCAGTTCTTCCAGCAGTTCGATTTTCTCCAGATCTAAAAAGTCGGTAGTGAATGAACCTAGGGTATACACATCGCTAAGGAGTGTGCAGCCCTGACCCTTTTGTGCTTCGGGGGCAACATAGGTATCGGCATCATTTTCTTCGGTAAAACGCATACAGAAGTCCATTTTGGAGGAGTAAAGCAGGTAGACTTCGTCTGTTTTCGGCTCGATAAAGATACGCAGGGGCGACAGACTTCCATAGATAATCGGCATGGAATGTAATTTTATCAGGATTTTCGCCATATTTGCCAAGATAGTCAGCCGTCTTTTAAGTGTCAAATTTCCGGCGTTCTCTAGGGGAATCACCCCTTCTGGAAGATGGATAACATAGCCATTTTTGGGTGCTTTCAGATATTCGGCAGGTGTTAGGATATTCGGCAATTCATCTAGCGGCAGCACGGCGGCATTTTCAAAATTATCGTCCGCAACCGTTTCTCGCACGATTATCCCGCTATTTTTAGTGGAATACAGCGTACCTTGCCCATCGATACCTATTTTATCTTTTACATAATGGGTATTTCCCTTTTGATCCACCATCGTTTCCATTTTCAGCCCCTTTTCTTGTCTAAAACCGTGGGGCTCTGCCCCACACCCCG
>WRKH01000213.1 GCA_009778175.1 Turicibacter sp. | reverse complement strand
CTCTGCTCTGCTCTGCTCTGCTCTGCTCTGCTCTGCTCTGCTCTGCTCTGCTCTGCTCTGCTCTGCTCTGCTCTGCTCTGCTCTGCTCTGCTCTGCTGTTGATTATATCACAGTTCAGCAATTCTGTCAACCCCTTCGCAAGATATTTTTTAATTCCCGCACCCGAAAATCATTGTATCACATACTTTTTGAAAATGCAAACTTTTTTCAAAAAATTTTTTTGATTTTTTTTGGAGCACCAAATCATTGTCGTAGGGGCGGATATTATCCGCCCGAGGGTCTAATCCTACCAAGAGAATACAAAATTTTAACGATTGCGGGCGGATTCTATCCGCCCCTACGAAAAAAATGCTTCCCCGCAAATGTAGGGGCGGATTCCATCCACCCGAGGGTCTAATCCCGCCAAGAGAATACAAAATTTTAACGATTGCGGGCGGATTTTATCCGCCCCTACGACAATATGGCAGAGCCACACCCTTAAAAATTACTCTTTCGAGCAAGTATTGCATGAACCGCAACCGTCCCCTGCTTTTTTGTTTTTGTATATTGAAATGACCGCCCTTGCCAAAACATAAGCGAACACTATGCCTACTATCCATGTTCCCATACTTTTCCCTCCATTTGCTAAGCAAAGCTGTGCTTTTCCTTTCTGACTAGCAGATACACGAGTGCAATAGCCGCTAAAATGGCTACCGTGCTTCCGAATCCAAAATCCTGCCCCTGTGCAAGTCTGCCGAATTGATAGACACATAACGCTATTATATACGCAAATCCGCATTGGTAAGCTACCGCAAATAATAACCACTTAAAATTAGCCATTTCACGGCGTATTGCCCCTATTGCCGCAAAACATGGTGCACATAGCAGGTTAAACACCAAAAATGAGTAGGCGGACAGTATAGTAAAATGTGCCGCTAAATTTGCCCAAATCTCCATGCCGTCTTCCGCTACCTCTGCAAATCCAAAAAGTATCCCAAAAGTCCCTACCAAATTTTCCTTTGCTATAAGCCCAGTAATCGTCGATACTGCCGATTGCCAATCGCCCCAACCTAGAGGTATGAAAATCCACGCAACGCTACGTCCAAATTCCGCAAGTAAGCTGTATTCTGGGGCAACCATGCCGAAATTACCAGCGTACCAACCGAAATTGGACAAAAGCCACACACAAGTTACGGCAAGTAATATGATTGTTCCAGCCTTTTTAATGAACGACCAGCCTCTTTCCCACATACTCCTCAATATATTGCCGATTGTGGGGAGGCGGTAGGGGGGCAGCTCCATTATAAAAGGTGCAACATCTCCCGAAAACAATCTAGTTTTCTTCAAGATAATCCCACTAACTATGATTGCACCTATCCCCAAAAAGTAGGCACTGGGGGCAACCCACCAAACGCCGCCGAATAATGCCCCCGATATAAGGGCTATTATCGGTAATTTTGCCGAACAGGGGATAAATGTAGTGGTCATTATCGTTATTTTTCTGTCTTTGTCGCTCTCTATCGTGCGAGATGCCATTATACCAGGCACACCGCAGCCCGTTCCGATTAGAATCGGGATAAAAGATTTGCCCGATAATCCGAATTTCCTAAATATTCGATCCAAAATAAAGGCGATTCTCGCCATGTACCCGCAACTTTCCAAAAATGCCAAAAACATGAACAGGATAAATAGCTGCGGCACAAATGCCAAAACAGCACCCACGCCCGCTATTGCACCATTTACAATCAAACTCTGCAGCCATTCTGCAACCGAGAGAGCCTCTAGCATATTGCCCACAGCCATCGGTATTCCGTAGATATGTACGCCAAAAAGCTCGCCGCCCTCGCCGAATACAACGTCTTCCATCCATTCAGTGGTAATTTCCCCAACCGTTGTTACCGACACGAAATAGACTATAAACATGATAACGGCGAAAATTGGCAGTGCGAGTATGCGGTTTGTGATAATTCCGTCTATCTTGTCGGAGATGGTACGCTCGCCCCTGTCCTTGAATCGTACGCATTTCCCTATAACGGTCTCTATGTAGGTGTAACGCTCCGAGGTTATTATGCCCTCGCTGTCATCATCGAACGCTTCCTCGCTCCGCTTAATGTCCTCTTCTATATGAGCGAGCTGCTCGGCGGTGATATTCAATTTATCCGATATTTTACGGTCTCGCTCGAATAGCTTTATTGCAAAGAAACGCTGTTCGCCTAACGGTAGATGGTGCAATACCGCCTCTTCTATATGTGCCAAAGTATGCTCTACCGATCCCGAAAAAACGCAAACGGGCAGGGTTTTGCCGAGTGCGGCACTTTCTATTGCTACCTCTGCCGCTTCATTTATGCCCGTTCCTTTTAATGCTGATATTGCCACAACACGGCATTTCAGTTCCTTTTCTAGCTGGGATAAATCTATCTTATCGCCTTTTTTCTCGAGTTCGTCCGACATATTAATCGCCACGACTATCGGTATGCCAATCTCTAGCAACTGCGTTGTCAAAAACAGATTGCGTTCCAGATTCGTGCCGTCGATTATGTTTAAAATCACATTCGGACTTTCGTCGATTAGGTAGTTTCTGGACACTACCTCCTCGAGCGTGTAGGGCGAAAGCGAGTAGATTCCTGGCAGATCCGTTACTGTAACCTCTTTGTTCTCCTTTAATCGCCCCTCTTTTTTCTCCACCGTAACGCCTGGCCAATTTCCCACGTGCTGATTGGCTCCAGTCAAGGCATTAAAAAGCGTTGTTTTCCCGCTATTCGGATTGCCCACAAGTGCTATTGTCATCGATTTCCCCTTTCAAAAGGCTGTTAGTCGCAACTAACAGTTGGGTAAAAAACTACAGTTTGATAATCTCGATAATTTCAGCGTCCTCTTTACGTAAGCTAAGCTCATAACCTCGAACGGTTACTTCCACAGGGTCGCCCAATGGGGCTATCTTTCTCACATGAATCTCCGTTCCCTTAGTTATGCCCATATCCATAATACGGCGTTTTAATGCACCCTGCCCGTTAATTTTCATAACACGCACACTATCGCCCGCTTTTAAATTCTTGAATGTCATCGTCAATCCTCTCTAGTTCCAATATCCAACGTCCGTGAAAATGCATCCCATTCAACGGAATAATCCAATCTTTCCAACACAGCTTGGATGGGTATCATTGTGGAGTTGCCTATAAGCTGCGGCGGAACATCTAGCCAAAAATAGCTGTCATCTATCCTAAATAGGAAATTGTCCAAGGTTAGCACAACGGTCGTATCGGCTCTGGACATTATAACCTGCCTCGCCTCGCCGTCCCAGCCGATATTAAATCCTAAGCGTTCAAAAATCTCTCGAACGGGTACAAGGAATTGTCCATTTTGCACAACGGAGGAAAGATTGGAAAAGGGAACACCCTCTATAGTAATATTTACCCAATTCAAGCCCAAATTGAGCAGAGTCGCCGCATCATCGGCAGCTGCATTGCCAGAGGGAGCGTTCATAACAACGGTTATGACTCGCCTACCATCTCTCATAGCGGTCGCCGCCAATGTGGAACGTGCCGCACGTGTAAAACCAGTCTTAAAGCCGTCCGCCCCTTCAAAATAGCGGCTTCCATGCAAAAGCCGGTTGGTGTTGTCCATTGAAAAACGGTCAATTTCCATAGTGTCAGCACCCGTTACCTGTAAAATAGTCGGGTGTCTAATGATAAATTCCCGCACAAGCATCGCCATGGAATAGGCGTTAGTAAAATTATGACCGCCATGGTCTTCGCCCCAGGAGTTGCTAAAATCTGGATGCAAGCCCAGCTGACGAGCGTGGTCGTTCATCAACCTAACGAAAGCCTCTTCAGTGCCTGAAATATGCTCTGCAATAGCGAGCGAAGCGGCATTCGATGATGGCAACATAGACAGATAGAGGAGAGTAGCGGCACTATAGCTTGCACCTACATTCAAGCGATGCCTAGCACCGAACATTCTCGATAATTGAGCCGCATTTGGGCTGATTGTTATCATAGTATCAAAAGACATACGTCCTGCAGCCACCTCTTCGTATAGAACAAAGGCAGTCATTATCTTTGTCATGCTCGCTGGGTGGCGAAGGGAATAAGCATCCCTTTCAAACAGAATTTCGCCCGTTTCAAAATCCACTAAAATTGCCGCCTGTGCCACTATATCCGCCGCCGATACCTTAACAGGCAAGATAACGGCAAAAAGCACCAACACAAATAATAATTTTTTCATCTTTTCCGTTCGCTCCTTAATTTTAGATATTTCCATGTTAGCACAGACTAACAAAAATGTCAATCCCCTGTTGGAAAAAATTTGACACGCCAGACTAGAGGGTCTCAATTCCCTTGATAGCGGGCGGGTTAATTTTCCGCAATATTGGTAAATAGAATCTCGTCTTCTCGTATAAAGCCCAGCATTTCACGGGCAAGTTGCTCTATATAGGCATCGCTCTCATAAAAAGCCTGTCTATAGCGTAAATTATCGCCTACCTGCTGCTCCCTTACAAGCTCCACATTCAGCCTATCGAGTTCTGCTCTGTATTCTTCATATCTGGTCGCCTGCATCAAAAGCAATCCCAGGAACATCCCGATTATCAACAGCCAAAAGGGTACATAAAGAATCAGCACATATTTTTTCCTTTTCCTGTGCATTTTCTACTCCAAAGTTCTATACATCAAGCCCGCATCTTCTTTACGGACTACCTCTTTAATCTGCAGCACTTCATATTTGCTATTTTTATTGCCAAACTGGATTTCTATCCGATCGCCCTCTCGTACTTCCGCACTAGCTTTCACAGCTTTATCATTCAACTTAACTCGCCCAGCATCACAAGCCTCATTAGCAACCGTTCGCCTTTTAATTATACGGCTTATCTTCAAATACTTATCTATCCTCATTTCTACCTCCAAAACCGTGGGGCTCTGCCCCACACCCCGCAAGGGGCAGGCCCCTTGACCCCTATCGTTCGTTTTATATGGCTCTCGACTTATCGTACGTCCCATTGCAAGATAAGCGGCACAGCGTATGACATACCTCACACCTCCGCCCCATCGCTCCTCTAAACATATCAACCCACCCTAAGCCGAGAAAAAAAGAAAACAAACGAGCGGGTCTGGGGGCGCGCCCCCAGCGGGGTGTGGGGCAGAGCCCCACGGTTTTAAACGCTGCCGGATTGGTATGTGAAACCTTCGCCGTGTACGTCGGTTACTGTGTTTGTTATCATGAAAGCCTTGTTGTCGTGTTGGTTTACTACTGATAGTAGTTGAGCGTAGTCCTTTTTGTCTAATGTAACCATTAGCATATTTTTTTCGCTGTTGTTGTAAGCACCAATGACGGGAACAATCGTAACGCCGCGCCCCACCTTGTGTAAAACCTCTTTTACAATGTCGTCATGCTTGGAGCTGATTATGTAGACAATTTTTTTCTTGTTCAAGCCGTTTTCTAAGTAGCTCATGGTTACAGATGTGATAAATATGGAGGTTATTGCGAAAAAAAACGAGTCTACGCTAAATACAAATAACGATAATACCACAACCACACCGTCCGATAAAAATAACCCTATCGCCGTGTTCAATTTAAAATATTTCTTGAGTATCAGCGGCGGCACGGCAGTTCCGCCCGTTGAGGCGTTTACGGAATACATCAAAACCACCGCCACACCAAATAACGCACTCCCCACCACCATCGATAGCATTGTGTCGTTCACTAAGGTGTATTGCGGGATTATTCCGATGAAAATCGGGAGCAAAGATGCACCTATTACCGTGTTCAAAAATACCTCTTTACCCAAAAATATGAGCGTAAGTAAGAGTAACGCAGCATTTCCCGCTAATACAACGGTCGATCGTGGAATCCCTAAATAATTCTCTATGATGATGGCAAGCCCCGTCAGACCGCCTGCCGCTATATTATGCGGCCCCAAAAACATATTTACGCACACACTTACTATTATGACCGCCGCCAAAATATATGCCAATTTCCTTATCCAATAACGCATTTTTATATCCTCATCTATCTCAAAAAATTTTTTTCTGTGCCGCTTGACACTCTGTTTATTCCGTGTTATACTGATTTAAGTTTGGAAGATTTCGGCTAGTTAGCCTTCCAACGCCACCCGCTGTATTGTTTTGAAAAGGTGCTGATATAGCTCAGTAGGTAGAGCGCTTCCTTGGTAAGGAAGAGGTTCACGGGTTCGATTCCCGTTATCAGCTTTTAGGGGGTAGCTTGGGGTGGCTAATCTACCCGTCATCGCTACCAACTAAGTATAGCACATAAAAATTTTGTGGTCAAAAAAATTAGGCAAATTTAACATGGAAATTTTGTGGGCAAAAAAATTGGTCAAATTTAAAGAGCTGGAATGTGGTTGCATCCCAGCTCCCTTTTTTTGAATCCCTAGTCGAGGGCTGTTCCCGTAAGTACAATGCCGCTGCTTGTTGGGCGAGCTACAAGATACCGCATGGCGGACAACGTCCCGTGTGCGGTTTCATAGGCTATCGACGAGCTATTCACATAAACCCGCGTCCCATCCTCAAACTCCGTAACCGTAACACCACCCATATCCAAAATCTCATGCCCAACAATCAACTGCCCATACAAATGCCCCATGTCTCTTGCGTGCCGAACATATACATCATTCGCCACATCCGCCCAACGATCAAACTCGTTCGCAAAATATCGACGATATCGTGTTACATTCAAATCCGCCGTGGGTACGTCCATGAAACTGAAAAATAACGACGAACCACTCTCTACCGACCTCAATAGATGATACGAATGATCCTCCGCCAAATTTATCGGCCGCCCTGCAAACTGCACAAGCCCATGCAACGCTATCTGATAAAATGGCACCGCTATACTCGTTATCCCAAATCCCTGATCACTCACTGGCATCCCTGTAATAACATCGGCAAATGGCATCGCATACGAAAATCCATAATTTAACCAAATCCCAGTCCCAGCATCTCTCAAATCCGATAACAACTCCGCTCGCTTGTTCATCGAAGCCTCGCGTGTTACGTGCCTGTCCTCGTTGAAATCCCCTGCCAGAGAACTCGCCATCGAACGGAAAGCTATGTTGTTCACGCCGAAATTGCTCGCCTCTTGGACAAAATTATTCGCCGCCGTAATCGTAAACTCTGGCGTGGCTAATATCGTCGGATCCGCTAATACACTCGCAACGCCGTTCTCGCCGAAAAATACGTGATTGAATCCCAAATGCTCCACACGCTCCCTGTTCGCCTGGCGTGCCGCATCTCTCGTCAACCGAAATCCGTTAAACGCTCGATTGTCTCTCATATGCACAAAATCCGCCTCAACATACATCTCAAAGCCCAACCGCTCGGCTGTTGACATCATATTGTTAAACGCATTTCGATTGCCCAGTTGTGATACCAAGTTAAAACTGGTCGGCACACTATGGTCAATGCTCCTGTTATGCACACCTCGCAACATTATGTGCAAATTCTCCCAGCCGAAATCCGCAAAAGTGTTGAGCATTTGCGTGGTCTCGTCAAAGGTCGTCAACGCAAAGGGCCGCTCTACTGGAAAGCCCAAAAAATGCTGATTCGTAAGTGCCGAACCCAAAATTTCCACCATTGCCGTTTTCGGTACGGAAAGCCGCTCATTTAGCCAAGGATAGCGTTCCTGCAAGAATTCTCGGTACGCCACCGCCATTCCCACATAACCTGGCTCTTCCGTGAAAACATAGCGTATCACGATAGACTCGCCCTGCGGCAAATTCCATTCATGCAAGACTAGCTGAGAAGTCGAACGCCCAGCCACGTCCAGCAACGCCCCATGAATCAGGCGGAAAGACGGATGCACTCGGCTATACGGAGCCGCCATTCCAGCCACTTCCGCACGGATTGCCGCATAGGACGCACCCTCTTCGATTATCCCAGCAAAGGTCGTTCCATTGCGATGTACGCCGAAAACTGGATAGGCACTACGATTGTCGTGTATCAACGCCTCACGGATTACCGCCTCGTCCCAGCCGAAAACATTGCTAAAATACAATGCCTGGTTGTGGCGGCCGCTGTCGAACATGAGCAGCGCCCCAGAGCCGTCAGGCACGAACAGATAACCATCGTCCTCTGCCCTTCCAGCCCCAAAATACGGCATTACAATGAGCCGAACAGGCAAGTACGCCGTGTTATACGTAATGCTGTCAAACGGCACGGTTACGACCATGTTATTCCTGTCCAACTCAAAACGCATGGTCAGGTTAAATTGCGGAATATCGCCAATCGTCCCCATTCCAAAATACGCCATGTCCGCCTGCCATTCTTCCGTATCGTATCCGACTTCCTGCAATGCCTCTTCAATCCGTTGTAGCAAGAACGGCTGAATATTGTCCTGCAAGACGTAAATGGTCTCGCCGTCTTCCAGCGTTGGGAAACGTGCCACCAATTCCGCACGATTGTCCCCAGCCCTCAAATTCTCCAAGTTAAACGGACGGTAGGCGTTCATTACCTGCATCATATCCGCCCTTGACATTTGGTCGAGGAAATAATGCATCCGTTCCTCATAAATCGCTTCTGGGATAAAGAACGATTCAGGAATATCGCCGACGGTAAAATAAATTTCCAAGCCGTCGTCCACAAAGGCGTGTTCAAAATTCCCATTCTGCACGGAAAAACGATAGGTTTCGTACAGCCAATTTGCACCTTGTTGGTTTTCGTATTCCAAGATGAACAAGCTCATCATCCGAAACCGTTCAACCGCTGTGGCTTCCGTATTTTCCGCCGCACCCTCTGGGCTCGACCGCCAGACATTACCAGTCGCCAATTCCGTAACAACGATTTCCGCCGTTTCCGTCAAGAAGTCCAGTCTCAAAAACTCATTCTGCAACGAGACCACTTCTGGCACATCTGCTCCATAACCATACCCAAACATTTGCACAACGCCGCCATCTCTTTCCCTAATAACACACCCAGAAAGCACAACAGCCATCATCAAAACCAAAAACATTTGTCTCATAAATTCCACCCCTTTAAGACCGTGGGGCTCCGCCCCACACCCCGTTAAGACCTTGGGGCTCTGCCCCAAACCCCGC
>WRKH01000212.1 GCA_009778175.1 Turicibacter sp. | reverse complement strand
TCTGTACCGTCTGTACTCTCTGTACCGTCTGTACTCTCTGTACCGTCTGTACTCTCTGTACCGTCTGTACTCTCTGTACCGTCTGTACTCTCTGTACTGTCTGTACTCTCTGTACTCTCTGTACTGTCTGTACTCTCTGTATCGTCTGTACTCTCTGTACCGCCGCTAAAAAAGCGGTCGAGATGCGAGGTGCTGTCCTTAAAAGATTTTCTAGGCATGATTAACTCTTTCTAAGTATTCGTCAACAAAAGCCAAATAGTCTTTTGTTACGTTACTTTTTAAATAATTTTGATAAAGGCTGGTCTGTTGCGTTTGAACCTCTTTAATAGTAATACTCTCACGAATGGCGGACTGGAAAACATTTGTGTCCATAATTTTAAGGGCAATATCGGATATGCTTTCCCTTAATTCCTGTGATATTACGGTGCGTCCGTTATAGCGAGTTATTAAAATGCCAGCTATGCTTAACTGAGGGTTACAACGTTTTTTTACTTTGCCAATAGTGGTGTGTAACTGCGATAGACCTTGCACACTGTACGCATCCGCTCCCAATGGAATTATTAGGTCGTTGGCTACGGTTAGTGCATTTATGGTAATTACTCCCAAAGTTGGGGGGCAGTCTATAATTATAAAATCGTATTCATTTTGTATGGATTCCAATGATTCCAACAAAAGATACTCCCTGCCCGTATCGGTAAACTCTATGTCGGCAGTAGCCAAAAAGCGACTGCTTGCAATGATGTCGCCTTGTGGGGTTTTTTGTATTGCTTTTTGAGGGGGTGTTGTGGCTTTTAATAGTTCATATGTGCCAGCATTTTTGGCGTTGGCGTTCATGCTGTAAGTTAAATTGCCCTGTGGGTCGGTATCAATGGAGAGCGTTTTATAGCCCTTGTACGTCAACCCAGTCGCCAATGCGTGAGAAGTAGTAGTTTTCCCCACGCCGCCTTTTTGATTGATTACTGTTGTTATTCTCATTTGTTTAGTCCTTTCTTGTTGGTTGGCAATTTACAGTCTTGGTCCACAAGCAAATTGCCGATAAAATAAAGGTTTATTAGGATTCGTTAATACTTAAAATGGCTTAAAATCGTTTGGGCTGGTCCACCACTTTAACACATCGCCAAAACACGCAAAACAGCCATTCACACGCCTTTTAATGCAAACAAGATTGTTTAATTTGCACAATGTCCAATAAATTTGTCAACTCTTCTAATTGGTATTGCAAGAGCATACCTAGAAATTTATCGGCATTGCCAGTTTGCGAATAATCACGAAAACAGGATATGTAAAGTTCTCTGTCCTTGAATTTTATATTTACAGGTGGATAGTCTGCTTTTATTAGTTCCAAATTAAGGATAAGTCTACCTGTTCGTCCGTTGCCGTCAATAAATGGGTGTATATGCTCAAATTGTATGTGAAAATCGGCGATTTTTTTGATTATGTGGTGTTTGTCGGCATGATATGTGTTTAGTAAGTTTTTCATATGGAAAGGTATGTCTATTGGATTGGGTGGGGTGTCCAATGCGCCAATTATTGAAACTGGAACTTGTCTATATTTCCCTCTATCTTGTGGAGAATCCATAAGGACGAGTGTGTGTATTTCTTGTATAGTACGCTCGTTTAGCAACTCTTTGTTGGACGATAAATCAACAATGTAATTAAAAGCATCTCTGTGTCCGACTACGTCTAAATGGTGTTTTAATGGCTTTTTGTCTATTGTTAGCCCTTCCAATAAAACGAGCCTTGTTTCATGCAGGGTTAAAGTATTACCCTCGATGGCATTAGAATTGTATGTATATTCTACCATAAAATGTTCTCTAAATCGGTTTAATTCGCCTTTTGTAAAAGGTGGATGATTGTCAAGTGTGTTTTTGAGTTGGTCTATTTTTAGCAACATTTCGGTCATTTTTAACGCCCCATTTCAGAAAAATAATTTTATTTTAGAACGAATCAGAATGACTAACACCCAAAACGTCAATTAACGCTAAGATGTTGTTTCAGCCCCTCTTGCAAGATTTGCGAAAAATTTACATTCGCTCGTTCTGCCTCTTTGTTTAACCACATTGGGATTGTCAATGTTTTTTTAACGGATTTGTTTTCGTAATAATGTCTATAAAAGTCCGTGTTAGTAGAAATCAACGTAACAATATCGCCCAAATTATGCTTAATGTCATTCATATCCGTGGGGAATGGTATATTTTCGCCCTCTTTTTCCATTTCAAAAAGCCTGCTACATAGCCAATCTTCGCCCATTTCTAAACTATCGACTAAATTTGCACCTACTGTTCCTGCTCCCTTTATGTCGGGGAAAAACACGTGATAACCCCCTACGTCTTCCTGTAATCGCACTATTGCGGGGAATACATATTTCATACGACAACCTCCTAAAAATGCTTATTTTAAGCCTAAATCTTTTAACATCTGCTCAACGATACCCACACCTAATTCTTGGCTAGAATGTCTAGGTACTCTTGTTTTTTCGCCAGTTTTTGTGTTAATGTAAACATCATGCTTTTTATCGTGGTTATAGAGTTTTACACCTTGCTTTTTAATTTGTCTAATGAACTCCGAAACTTTCACAAAAGCCACCCTCACGTATTATTTATTTAAATTATACCACGTGTTTTTATACGTGTCAACATTCAGCAAAATTTTTTATGAGCAGAAGAAGTATATCAGAACGGCGAAAAAGAGAACCTCCACATGGGGCGGGGAAAACAATTTAATAAGTCGAAAAAATTGTGTAGGCATAATCCTGTAATTGTCGTAAATTCATCATGTTGGTTTTATTGTTGTAGCAATTTTGGCTGTTTTTTGAATCATATTTGGAACAACCGTAACTATTTGTACCAGCTTTCATTCTATAATGTCCAGAACAAGATTTGTCTCTACACGGAATCTTAATTATATTGTTGTTTCCCACATTAAATGGTATTATTTTGTTTAATATAACACTTATTATATCGTTTTTTATAAGTGTTTTAGTGTTATTTAATGCCATGCCCCAAGCAGATTTATTTTTGAATAAGGGGATGCCATTTTCGTCTTCAGATTCCGTAGTGTGGGGCATATGTTCCTTTTTATAAAATCGATAATCAAAGGGATTTGTTTCTCTTATTTTTTCATAAAGTTGTTTGCAAAATTTGTCCTTTGTTGTTTCTACATCGTGGCTAAAATCATTGTTTAATTCGATAGCCATAATGGGGATATATCTGTCCTTTGTCAACAACAAAAAATCAACATGTCGGCTTTTTATTTCGTGTCGACATCTATTTTTATTCGCTTCATAGCTAGTTTCGTCTTTTGACAACACTTCTTCGTTTACGTAAATAAAATCTTCTATGCGTACTTTTGTTGCAACATACAGCTTGAAACGCTCCGCCATAGGAAATAGTATTTGACTGAATTCAAATTCAGTTTCAGTAAGAAAGGAATGTATTTCCTTGTAACGGTTCTTTGGAGAGTTACTTTTAAGACGATAGGGTAACTCTGCCCAATTGCCAAAGTTAAACTCTTTATCCTCGTCTTTGGATTTCTGTAACTCGTCTATTTTCTTTTGTAGTTTATCTACTTCTATTTTGTGTGAATCAACGTCTCTTTTGTGCTGTTCGGCGAGTTGAGTTTCATGTTGTTCCAACTGAATTTTGTTTTGATTGTGCAATTTAGTGATTTTTTGTTCACGTTTATTTATTTCTATATTGTATAAATCCAATTTCTTCCGTAATTCTGCTTGTTCGTGTTTGATAATTTCAGTTTGTTCTATAGCTTTACTAAGTTCGTGAATCTGCAAATCTTTGTTGCGATTGGCTTGGGTTAATAAAGCGATTTTGGTTTCCAAATCTTTGTTTAATATGTAAGATTTGTGAAAAAATTGCTGATAACGATCTTCTAGTGTTACATATTCAGCTAGTATATCTTCTAGTTTATTACGCACTCTATCAACATGTTCAATGCCAGCCTCTTGCACATCTACAAGGGCTTGTTCTACTTCTGCTTGGGTAACTTCTCTACGTTGCATTTTCAAAATCCTCTCATGTATATGTAATTTAGCAAGCGGTTATTGCTTGCTGTTATTTGTTTTGCAAGGTTTCCTCAAAATCATATAGCATAGCCATAAATTTAAGTTGTTCCCTTGCATTAAACCGATTGTATATTTTTAGCATATCCATTTCTTGCTTGGAGAGTGATGTTGGGTTGTCGGTCATAATGTTGCTATTTTTATTTGGTGGGTACGTATGAACGTTTCCGTTTACTTGCCCTACCACACCTATTGTTGCATCGTTGGATTGTATCACATTTTCTATTTTCGTGCCCTGTCTGTTGCTTGGGGGCGTTGAATCGTCAGTAAGTCCTAACAGGTAGTCGGTTGATACATTGAAGTAGATTGCTATTTTTATTATTGCTTCTGTACCTGGCTTACATCGTTCTTTTTTCCACTCGGTTACTGTGCTACTCGGTAATTTTAAATCTTTTGTTAAAACAGTAGCTGTAACTCCATGTTTCTCCATTAAAAACAATATCCTATCAACCAAAATGCCCCTCCAAAATATTTTTTTACAAATTTTTGTAAAAAAATATTAACAAATACAAAAATCTGTATTATACTTATAAATAGTAAGAGACACGCCCCTCTGCGAGGGAAGTGTCATCCATAAATATAATTATACCAACTTGTAGTAATAAATGCAAATAAATTTTATTACAAGTTTGTTACAAGGTTTGGGTTATGGATAGGAGGTGGGAAAATGGCGGGTAAAAGGCAACCGTTAGTGCCGTTTACTGATGAGGAGATTAAGTTGCGGCGACGGATATTAGACATGGGTTATACGCACTCGCAGGTGGCTGAGTTAGTAGGGATTACACGGCAAGACGTGAGCAAAATCGTCAAGGGTAAGAGCAAATGCCCACGCTATATACACGCTGTATATAAATTCCTTGGCTTTGAAGATGAAATACCGCCTGAGCTGTTGGGTGGGTAGCTAAAAAATTTTCCACGTAAAAAAAGGCATAAAACCAACCCCCCACAAGCCACGACCAAGGCTAATCCGCTGGAGTATCTTCATTACATAGTGGCGTGGGCGTATCGGTTAAGCCAAGCAGATAATAGGAATGAAAGGAGGTGTTACAAATGGGGATAAACATAATAACAGGCGATACTGGTTCAGCTAAGTTAGAAGCATATGAAAAAGAGGGCGTACACGTGAACGGAAGTTTTGTGAACGGTGTATTGGAATTTAAGTTAGAAAGCTGCAATAAAAAAACAACGCTCATGTTACATCTAATCGTCAATAAAGAGCGTGGAAGTTATGATTATATCGGCATGGAAAAGACATATCCCGATATTAAATCAGTATGATACACGGTCAACAAAAACACTATCGACAATCTTTTCGATGGTTTTTGATACCGACACGTATGTATCAAAGGCAACAAAAAATTTTAGACAGAAAAGAGGCATAAAAATGCGAGTAATAATCAACCAAGACAGGGACACAATAATCCCAGCAAGGATAATAACAAGGGTTGAAAAACGGTCAAGCGACGATTGCGATTGCGGTCTCTACATAGATGAGGAATGTTTTGGACTATACGAATCCGAACAGAGTTTAGACATCGTATTTGACAACCTAACACTATGGTTGTCGCATGGCAGGAAAGATGCAGAATTTACTAGCAACACCGCATCTACAGAAAATCCGTTCTCATACGAAATCTTCAAGATACCATTTGATTGCGCTGAAACTCAGGTGAAATTGGAGATACGACCGTTAGAAAGGGGCAATTATAGCAGATAGATGTTGACATACTCCCCTTAGTTAAAACAAGTGGATTCAAGGATACTCAAATAAAAACTAGAATGGAGCAGAAAAAATGACAGACCTAAAAGTATTCAACTACCACGACAGAAAAATCCGCATAGTAATAAAAGGCGGAGAGCCGTGGTTAGTCGGAAAAGACGTGGCAATGGTATTGGGTTATCAAAACCCAAGAGATGCCCTAACGAAGCACGTTGACGAGGAAGACAAGGGGGTAGCAAAATGCGACACCCCAGGCGGAAAGCAGGATTTGGCGATAATCAACGAAAGTGGCTTATATTCGCTGATTATTTCGAGCAAATTGCCAACCGCAAAGCAATTCAAGCGATGGGTAACGTCGGAAGTCCTACCAACAATCCGCAAACACGGCGGCTACCTCACATCGCAAACAATCGAAGAGGTGCTATCGGATCCAAATACAATAATCCGCCTAGCGACCGACCTAATAACAGAGCGTGAGCGGAATAATAAGCTACTTTCGGCAAACGAGGTTTTAACGCCCAAAGGCGAGTATTACGATAGTTTGGTAGAAACAAAAAACCTAACGACTATCCGCCAAACCGCCGTACAACTAAAAATCCCTGAAAAGAAATTCATCAGCTTCCTGCTAGACAGAAGCTACCTCTACCGAGACCGCAACGAGAAATTAACTCCGTACACACTCCAAGTCCAAAGGGGATACTTTGAACTCAAAGATTGGACACAAAACGGCAAAAGCGGCGTGATTGCAATGGTTACAACCAAGGGCAAAAAACATTTGCGCAATATCTTGCTAGCGAATGGGTTGATTTCCAAATAGGAGCAAGAACAGCTGGCATTACCGCAATCAGAAGAGGAAAAACTTGCTCAAAATCAAGAATCGCTCGATGTCAAAACAAGCTGGGACGGCACAAAAACATTTCTTTACAAATGGAAGGGCGAAAGCGTGAGATTTGTCGGTTTTGAGGGCAAGTTTTGGGTGGCCGCACGGGACGTGGCAAAGATTTTAGGTTTCAAAGGCTCATCGATGCAAAATGCGTTTAACGGTTTGCGGGATGCAAAAAACACTAGCGTTTGGAGCAACGGAAAATTTCCTAAGACGAAGGTCTTAAATCGCCAGGCTTGTTACTCGCTAAGTGCAAAAGCCCCATTTGTGGATAATTTGTTCAACGAGTGGCTAACGCAGCGGTTTGACGAGTTCGAGACACAAAAATGTTGAGGGGATTGCGGACAATAGGAGGAGAAAATGGCAAATTTAATGATATTTGAAAATACCGATTTTGGCAAAATACGAACCGTGGAAATCAACAACGAGCTGTGGTTTGTAGCAAGGGACATAGCCAAAAGTCTAGGATATAGGTGGCAAGTGAATTTAATAAGCCATGTTCCAGAAGAATGGAAGGGGGTTAATCAGATTAACACCCCTGGCGGAACACAAAAAATGAACATATTATCCGAACAAGGATTATATTTCTTCCTTGGGCGTTCCGACAAGCCCGCCACCCTACCATTCCAGAAGTGGATAGCTGGCGAGATTTTGCCACAAATCCGCAAAACAGGCGGCTATTTAACGCCGAACCAAATCGAGGAAGCCCTGCTAAGTCCCGACACAATAATCCGCTTAGCGACAGAGATAAAATCGGAGCGACAACGGAAAGCCGTTGCTATAAACGAAATTCACAACATAGCGAAACGGCTTGAATCGCTAGCGAACGGTCTAATCACGCCAAGTGAACCGCCGTTCATATCGCCGTTGACTGGTCAGAACGCTTGCTTGGACGAGACTTGCGAAGTGTTTGAAAGTGTATTTTCAAAGTACCTAAACTAGCCGCAAATCCCCATTTTAAGCCAAAAGGACAAGAAATGGCTAAGCTGTGGCTAGGAAATGGACAGGAATTGGCTAACAAACGGCTATACTTTGGCTAATAAGTGGACATAAAACGGCAAAGAAACAGCTAAGTTTTGGCTAGGTTATGGCTAAGAAATGGACAAGCGGAAAATTCCACAAGAAAGGCGTATAAAAATGAAATTAAATGGATGCGACAAGCTAGATTTTGGGATTTTGACCCTGCTAGTTTGCAACAGAAAAGCGGTATCGTTTGCGACAGGCATAACATTGCAGGACGTTGCCGAAACAACAAAGGTTCCATTGCGGACTTTACGCCGCAGGATATATAACTTGACGAGTTTGAATCTAATCGCCAAGGGGATAAAAGACAGGAAGGCTGCGACATATTATGCGACAGCCGAGGGTAAAAATTTTCTAATAGAAGGAGCAAACAAATGAAAGAATCGATTGCATGGATTGGCTTAGGTCAGTGTGGAGGAAACATCGCTAAACTGTTCGAGGACAAGGGATACAACTCTCTATATATCAACACCTCGCAGGAAGATTTGGCGACTTTGGAGGAAGTGAAGTATATTTATCACATTCCAAGGGGAGAAGGTTGCAATAAAAATCGCCGCAAGGCAAAGAAATTGCTTATGGGAGACTATTTGGCGATTTTGGAGCAGGTAAAGGAAAAAATTCCAGAGGAATATATCGGTGTCGTATTTAGCACAGGCGGCGGCACAGGCTCTGGAAGTGCACCGCTGTTGATTGATTTACTTACAAGGCAAACGAGCAAAAAAGTCTTTGCGACTGCGGTTATGCCATCGAAAAAGGAATCATATATCGCCAATTCCAATACCTATGAGTGTTTCCAAGAATTGGAGGGATTAGAGAAGCTCGGCGCGACATTCGTGTTGGATAACAACAAGGACGATAAAATGTGGATAAATTCACAATTTGTCCGTTCGTTTGAGGAGTTTATCAAAATCCCAACACACCGTAATATACGTGGGAATGTTGATGTTTCGGAATTGAAAGAGTTCCTATCGGCACGAGGAGCGGCGATTATCGGAATTTCCAAGAAAGATAACAAAGAGAAAATCAGTTCGGCGAAGGTCATTGAATCGTTGTCAAATAACATTTTCGCACCGATAGAACCCGACCGAGTGCTAAAGTACGTGGTTTTGTCCGCATTATGCCAGTTCGATACAAATGAATTGAAAAAATCTTTGGGCGAGTGGCTAGATTTGTACAGGGGCAGGAATCCTGTTGAGGTACAATAGATAGGTAACAAAAAACAAGGCAACCCCAGATCCAAGTGATATAATAAAAATGGCAAATATTACTGGAAAAGGGGAAACCT
>WRKH01000211.1 GCA_009778175.1 Turicibacter sp. | reverse complement strand
CGGTCTTAATCTTTGAGTATCCGTTTTAAATATTGACCCGTGTAGGAAGTCTTGTGGCGGGATAGTTGTTCGGGAGTGCCGGTTGTTACTATGAACCCGCCGTTCGCACCGCCCTCTGGACCTAGGTCGATTATGTGATCGGCTGTCTTTATTACGTCTAAATTGTGCTCGATTACCACTATCGTGTTGCCGTTCTCGGTTAAACGATCCAAAATTCCGATTAACTTGTGTACGTCGGCGGCGTGTAAACCCGTTGTCGGCTCGTCTAATACGTATAAAGTGCGGCCTGTGCTGCGTTTGGAAAGCTCGGTGGCTAGCTTGACCCGCTGTGCCTCGCCCCCAGAAAGTGTCGTGGAAGATTGACCCAGCTTTATGTAGGAAAGCCCAACATCGCTTAAAGTTTGAAGTTTTTCGTTTAACCGCGGAAGAGAGTCGAAAAAGATAAGTGCCTCGTCAATCGTCATCTCCAATACATCAGAAATATTCTTGTCCTTGTAACGCACCTCCAAAGTCTCCCGATTGTACCGCTTGCCTTGGCAAACCTCGCAAGGTACGTAAATGTCGGGCAGGAAATGCATCTCGATTTTCAAAATCCCGTCCCCCGAACAAGCCTCGCAACGCCCGCCCTTTACGTTGAAACTAAACCGTCCTTTGAGATAACCCCGCACTTTTGCCTCAGGCAATCGGGCGAAAACATCTCGGATTAAATCAAATAAACCCGTGTATGTTGCGGGGTTCGAGCGAGGCGTACGCCCGATGGGGGTCTGGTCGATGGCTATGATTTTGTCCAAATTCTCCAAACCCTCTATGTTCTCGTGTTTGCCAGGCTTGATTTTTGCACGATTCAAATCTCGGGCAAGGCGTTTGTAGAGTATTTCGTTGACAAGCGAGGATTTTCCAGAGCCTGAAACACCCGTAACACAGGTAAACAGCCCGAGCGGAATGTCTACGTTGATATTTTGCAGATTATTTTCAGCCGCACCCAGGATTGTAAGCCTGGGCGTTTTTTTGCTGTATTTGCGGCGTTCCTGCGGGATTTGTATCTTCTCTTTGCCGCTTAAATATCTGCCCGTTATACTTTCCTTGCATTTGAAAATATTTTTCACAAGCCCAGAAAAAACCACTTCTCCGCCATATACACCCGCTTTCGGACCAATGTCAACCACGTAATCGGCTGCACGGATTGTGTCCTCGTCATGCTCCACCACAATGAGCGTATTGCCCAAATCCCGCAAATACATCAGGGTTTTGAGGAGTTTGTCATTGTCTTTTTGGTGCAAGCCAATGCTTGGCTCGTCCAAAATGTAGACGACCCCAACCAAGCCCGAGCCGATTTGTGTCGCAAGGCGGATACGCTGTGCTTCGCCGCCCGAAAGCGTGCCAGCCGAGCGTGCGAGTGTCAAGTAATTTAAACCCACGTCCGACAAAAAGCCGATACGAGCCGATATTTCCTTTAATATCGGGGCTGCGATGCGGCTTTGTGTGTCATTTAACTTTAAATTGTCAAAGAAATCCTTGGAAATTTCCACCGAGAGGGCAGTAATTTCCGAAATATTCACGTCATTTACTGTAACCGCCAAAATCTCGGGTTTTAGGCGTTTGCCCTCACAGGCGGGGCATAAAATATCGGTCATGTACGCTTCAAGCTCCAAACGGCGGCTTAGATCGGTATTTTCAGCATAGCGGCGTTTTAGATTATTTACAATCCCCTCGAATTTATGCGTATAACGCCGCATTTGACCCCTATAATTCTCGTACTGTATGTTGAAACGCACGGGACTGCCATTCATCAGGATTTCCTGAACATCGGCGGGGAGATTTTTGTAAGGCGTGGTTAGTTCAAAATGATAATGCCCCGAAAGAGCCTCAAAAATGGCGTTGCTCCACCCCCCGTCTGCACCGAGCGATTTCCAACCAGAAACATTTATTGCCCCTTCCGAAAGGGATAATTCGGGGTTTGGGACGATGAGTTCGGGGTCAACAATCCGCATAACACCCAGCCCCGAGCAGTCGGGACAGGCACCAGCGGGGTTATTAAAAGAAAACGAGCGAGGTGCGAGTTCCTCCAAGCTGATATTGCAGTCTGGGCAGGAAAAATTTTGGCTAAACAAAATATCCTTGCCCACTTTTTTGCTCTTTTCCGAAGGTTCTTCCACATGGATTATAAGAAGCCCTCCCGTTAGCATCGTGGCGTTTTCGATGGATTCCGAGAGGCGTTTTTCGATATTTTCACGGACTGTCAAGCGGTCTATCACAATTTCAATGCTGTGTTTTTTGTTTTTTTCCAAGGAAATTTGTTCGGTTAGTTCGTAAACAATGCCGTCTACTCGGGCACGGACATAGCCGCTGCGTTTGGCATTTTCGAGTAATTTCGTATGTTCGCCCTTCCTAGCCCGCACCACGGGAGCAAGCACCTGCAAGCGGCTATTTTTTTTCAGGGTCATAATTTGGTCAACGATTTGATCGACCGTCTGGCGTTTGACTTCACGGCCGCACTCGGGGCAATGCGGTACGCCAACACGGGCGAAGAGCAGCCGTAGATAGTCATATATTTCCGTAACCGTCCCCACGGTGGAGCGGGGGTTGTGGCTGGTGGTTTTTTGGTCGATGGAAATGGCGGGCGAAAGACCTTCGATGAAATCGACATCAGGTTTTTCCATCTGCCCCAAGAATTGCCTAGCATAAGACGACAGCGACTCAACGTAACGTCGCTGCCCTTCCGCATAGATTGTATCGAACGCCAGAGAGGTTTTCCCGCTCCCGCTCATGCCCGTAAATACGATTAATTGGTTGCGGGGGATTTCTAGGTCGATGTTTTTTAGGTTGTTCTCTCGTGCGCCTTTGATTGTTATTTTTTCGCTGATTTTCAATTTGTGTACCTCTTTTTTTATTTTTGTGATCATCTTGCCGCAAGCCATTATGGTCAGTTGTGCAAGGTTTTTTGACGTAGGGGCGGATAGAATCCGCCCGTGGTCGCCCTCGTCAGTCGGCGAGTACCCCTACATTAGCCTGTTGAATACACCTCCCTAATAAAAATCCCGAAAGGGGGTAATGTTGCAAACAAGTTGAATTTTTAAAAAGTGCGGGTCTGGGGGCGCGCCCCCAGCGGGGTGTGGGGCAGAGCCCCACGGTTTTATTGTACAACATAGCCGCAAATAAATCAATACCCGTGGCATTTTTATTTAAAAACTGTAAAATACCTGCTCTGTTACCTCTCTGCCCTCGATGCGTCTTAAAACTTTTTCGTAAATTTTCATCTGCATAGCGTAACGCTCCTCTAAAACTTGAGGATTGGATGCACTTTTGAAATCAACCAGGATTAGGTCGCCCTCAGGAGTCTCGAAATAACAGTCGATGATGCCGTGTACTAGAATGAGATCGTCCGCACCTCCTTTTGAATAAATTTCAGAGGGGGAAAGCCCGATAACAAACGGAACTTCTCGGAAAATCCGCTTGGCAGTCCGCATCTGTGCCGCTAGGGGCGAGTTTACAAAATTTAACAGGGAAATTATATTCCTTTCCTCTATGTAACCAGGCTCTATAAGGTTTCGTGCGGCTAAGTCCGTAACGAGCGCCAAAATTTGCGGCAAATCTCGATCTCTAGCAAAATCCATATGCTCCACTATCGTGTGCATGATTGTTCCAAGCCTTAAAATCCTGCTCTCTTCTTTTGCGGCAAAAAATTCAGGTGCTGCAAATGTAACATCATCAAAAGCAGATGTACTGTCCGTCTCCATTTCCAAATTGTGTATCCGTTTTAGCTCTGAAATGGCTAATTTTGAGGGCATAAGCCGTAAATCTGGCTTTTCTACCCGTTCCCAAGGATAGTTTACCAAAAAATTTTCATCTGGCATCTCTCTCTTTGCCGCAAATTTCAAATTTTCGGATTTATGCTGTGTTAGAGTTACCCGCCCCTTCGGAGAACCCGTTAGACAACAAGGCACAAGCCAGTCTAACACGGTTTTTGCCGCCTTTATAGTGTACGGTGTTGTTGGCGTGTCCTCCCATTTTTCCATGCTCTTTGTCAAATCCTTGACACAGCCCGTTAATATCAGGCGTTCCTTAGCACGAGTCATCGCCACGTATAAAATACGCAGCTCTTCTTCGACATTCTCTTGTTTGCGTAAAATAGCTAAAGCCTGCCGAGAAATCGTGTTCGATGCCATCCGCATCTCCAAATCAACGTATTTCGCACCAATCCCGAGGGCGGGATGCAGAATCACCTTCGCACGTTCATCAGAAAAGTTAAAACCCTTGCCCAGCTGACTCACAAAAACCACAGGAAATTCCAAACCTTTTGACTTGTGTATCGTCATAACTCGAACGAGGTTTTCGGTTTCGGGCAGTTGGGCAGCATTGTCGTCATCGGAATGTACCTTTACCCATTCCAAAAATTGCATGAAGTTAAACAAGCCTGAAAAGCTAGTTTCCTCGTATTGTGCCGCTTTTTCTAGCAGGAGCTGCAGATTCGCAACCCGTACCTTGCCCGCAGGGGCTTTTGCGAAACGGTTTAGCAAATCCGCCTCCTCGTACAATATGCCCAAAAGCTGGCTTATAGGGGAAACAATAGCCTTTTTTCGCCAGCGTTCCAAGTCCGCCAAAAAGGACGGCAATTTCTCATTTTTCGAAAACAGTACACAGTCATAGAAATCGCCCTCACTACATCGGCGTATCTCCAGTAATTCGTCCGCCGTAAAGCCGTAAAGCCGCATTATCGCTATTAAATCAATATCTTGTCTCGGATTGTCTATTATCCGCAACAGACTCAAAGTCAGCATAATTTCAGGTGTTTCAAAAAAACTGCCCTCAATCTCTGCCACAGCTCCGATATTCAAACTCTTTAACTCTTCCGTTACAACAGCAGCCATTTTCTTCGATCGGAGCAACACCACAATATCCCTATATGGATAATCTAATTCTTCGATTTTTTCAGCAATCAATCGAGCCTCAAGCCGTGCCGCTCGGGTTTGCTTGTCGTCTTCCTCAACCGCTAGAAAATCGGATTCTACCTCTTCATCCGAAATTTCAGTCGCCTCAAGTATATGCAATTCTGGAACAAACCCCACACCCGCATAGCTTGCTCCATAATGCAATTTATTCGCCTCATCATAGTTCGGCATAATTTTTTCAAAGAAAAAATTTACGCCGTCCAAAATTTCACTGCGACTCCGAAAATTTTTCGACAGAAAGATATGGTCTGCTTCCCGAATTTTTTCCATAAACAAATGCGGCCTAGCGTGGCGAAACCCGTATATACTCTGCTTTATATCCCCCACCATAAATCGCCGACACGCCCCGCTGGCTATCGATGCCAAAATCAACTCCTGTTTTTCATTCGTGTCCTGATATTCATCAATCAAGACTTCCCTATATTTTTCTGACAAATTTTTGGCAATTTCGCTAGGCTCGCCGTCCTTTATCAGAATTTGCACGGCGTAATATTCCAAATCGTTAAAGTCAACCAAATTCCTTTTCCGT
The DNA here is from genome assembly GCA_009778175.1 of Turicibacter sp. Classification (GTDB taxonomy): domain Bacteria; phylum Bacillota; class Clostridia; order Lachnospirales; family WQUN01; genus WRKH01. Next base: position 3,500 of record WRKH01000211.1, on the reverse strand, counting down.
TTCTCTTCCATGAAACTTGCTCTAAATTCGGCTGTCAAGTCCAGCAATGCCTTTATAACAGGCTCGAGTGCCTGTATGTCCGCCCGAATTTTTTCAGGACTGGCAGAAAATAGCTTTTCTACGATTCCAGAAATCCATTTTTTTACGCCGTTACGCCCGTCAATAACCTTTTTGCGGAGTTCTTCGTCAATACCCTCGCTCTCCTTCATTTTCGCACTGTACACAAACATTTTGCCGAAGCTCACAGCCGAAAAAATCCTATGTGTCTCATCAAAATCGTCATTCTGCAACACCTCAAGCAAGCTGTCAATCATTGTCAGATCTCTATCTAAATTTTCCAAATATTTCTCGGGTCCGTCCTCTTCTTTGCAAATTTTTGCCAAAAACATTAGCCGCTCCTTAGCCGAAATCAGAACCTCATTTAACTCGCCCTTGATAATCCGAAGCCATTCCGACTCGTCAATATCTTCCCTAAAAAACGCCAAATATTCTGTTGCTGCTTGGTCAGGGAACGGGCGGCTTTCCAGAAAGTTCGCCAGCCGTCTAACCAATTCATCAAGTCTCACATCTTTGGTAGCCGCTGCTTGCCCCGTTTTCCCCGATCCAAAAATTCGTATTAGTCTGTCAAAATTTTCATTCTCCTCGAATGATTTTTCAAAAAGCGTCTCCATAACTTGACTTTTCAGCATATTAAGCTCTGCCGCATCGCCGATTCTAAACGCTGGATCTAAGTTTACGACATAAAAATAATCCCTAACAACGCTCAAACAGAACGAATGTATCGTTGAAATGCTCGCCAGCGGCATATAAGCAATTTGCCTAAGCAAGTGTTCCTTTTCCGCCCGCTCTGTCGCTCCGTCCAGTTTGTCGAGTAACGATTTTTCAATCCGCTCTTTCATCTCCGCCGCCGCCAATTCTGTAAAAGTTGCCACTAGCAGATTTTCGATATTAATTTTTTCCGCCTTATCAAGCACCATCTTCAAAATTCGTTCGACAAGCACCCGAGTTTTCCCCGAACCTGCCGCCGCCGCAACTATTATCTGCTCGCTCCTCAAATCCACTGCTTTTTGCTGTTCAACCGTCATTTTTACCTCCTAAAGTCAAGACCGTGGGGCTCTGCCCCACACCTGGCACAAGACCGTCTTGCCGCTGGGGGAGCGCCCCCAGACCCGCTCGTTTGTAAGGCTTTGTTTTAGTAGTGAATTTAAATGATACAGGATTATTGAAAATAGGTCAAGTGCTTGTGCGAAAATTTTTGCTTGATTTGCAAATCATCAAGGCGATTCGCCTACAAATACTTTTGGCTTGCTGAGAGGCGTGGTTACGGAATCGCTGTTGCGTGTAGCGATTTCTTATATCACGGCAACGGTATCTAAATTGCGGGCTGCGAGCATGATGTTGTCAATCTCCGCTTGCGATAGCGTGTCGGAGTTCTGTTTGCCGTATTCGTACAATTGCTCGAGATAGTCGAGATTGTATTCCACATTCTTTGTAAATGACTCCTGTATCGCCTGAATAAGCCGCTCTGACATAAACGGCTTCGCAATAAAATCCCGTGCACCGCCTTTGAGCGTCTCCGCTACTGTGGCAGTCTGTGTCAGTGCCGTAAGCATAACCACGTTGGCGTTTGGCAAGTCCTTTAACGTCTCAATGCCGTCTTTATTGGGCATCACGACATTTAGAATGACCACGTCGGGTGCCATTTTTTCGTATATTTGCAAGCCCAACACGCCGTCTTCCGCCATGGACACCTCGTAACCCTCTTGCGTTAGCAAATCCGTCAGCATCGTACGCATAAAAGCCGTATCGTCTACTATTAAGACTTTTTTATTCATATTTTCTTCTCGCTGATTTATCTTCTGCGATAAACGCTCTGTAATTTTTTGGTTATGCACATTTTGCCGCATAAGTTCGGCGTATTTAAGCCGATACATCTCTTTTAGTTGGGCTGCATCTTTCGTGAGTGCCGCTTTAATCTCTTTAAGCGAAAACCCAAACTTTTTTAGTTCTAAAATACGCAACAGCGTACCTGCCTGTGTAGGTGCATAGTAGCGATCGCCCGTTTCACGCAATATTTGAACGGGTTTTATCAGCCCAATTTCATCGTAATACCGTAGCGTGTCGGGCATTAATCCGACCATTTTCGCCAACGCACCTATCGAAACCAAATCTTTTGCCATTTTTTCCTCACTTTCTGTGCAACAATCAAAAATACTACTCCCAATTCCGAATAATATCCAGCAACGCCGTGATAGTCCCAAATTCCATATTCAACAAAATATCAGGCGTAGTCCCAAATTCCTGATTGTTCCGCCCCAGTGCGTCCGTCCCGTACAGCGAAGAATACCAAACCGCAATGCCCGTGTTTGGCAGGGTTGCAATGAGCGAATCAAACCCAATGCCATCGCCGCCAGTTGGTTCGCCTACAATGGTTGCAAAGCCTGTTTCCTGCGTCATTTGTGTCGCCGCCTCTGCCGAAGAGGAAACGAGTCTGTCAACCACGAGCCAGATTTTCCCACCAAAAATCGGCTCTGGCTGCGAGGGCATTACCGTAACTTCCTGCACAAAATATGAATCTAGCAACTCCAAATCGTCATGATTCAAATAAACAAGCCGCTCCAATAACTCCTCGTCAATCGGACGGATTTCCCAATCGGTTGCCGACAAACGAGATTCCAAAAACATCATATTATGAGGGTGGCTGGAAAAAAGCTGATAAAACCTAGCTGTAAGCGGTTCGCTGATATTTGGCGACATCACATTTTCTAGAAAATGCCTGACAGCACCGCCAGCGTTGCTCCGTATATCGATAATCAAATGCTCAAAATCCGCCACTTCTCGGTAAAAGTCGAGTAGGACAGCGGAATCGTACTGCATAAATCCATTGTAAAATGTACGTATCCTTGCATATGCAATATTTTCTGTCAAAATCAGCATTTCCACATTGCCAGTTGCGGGAACTTGTGCATCTTCGGGGGTTTCTATATGGTCAAAAATGAAATCGTCGTCGGTCAAATTGTAAAAAGCCCGTGTCGAGGGGTTGTCGAAAATCTCCACGTGCGGGAGAAGTTCGATATGCCCCAACTGCACCATCGGGCCGTATATATTCAACAATCCTCGTGGGTTTGGGAGCGAAAAATGCCCCAGCCCGCCCACAGGCCAAGTAATATTTTCGGATAAAAACATCCAAAAATCATCATCGGACGGCATTTCATGGACATTCTCCAAAGCCAGCCGTGCATCCGCAAACAGCTGATGTATGTCAATGCCCGCACGTCGCTCTATCACGTTGATAAGCGGAAAATTATTTGTGATAATGTAGTACATAAAATCCAAATCTTTCAGATATTCCGCCAGCGGACGAGCGAAAATGCCTACTTGCGGTGGGGCGACCTCGATAATCGGCTCGTCCTCGCCGCCCTCAACCACCAATTCCTCATAAACCTCATAAATCGGCGGCTCTTCTGCCATTTCTAACCCCTCGTCCGCTCCGCAAGCCA
>WRKH01000210.1 GCA_009778175.1 Turicibacter sp. | reverse complement strand
TTGAACGCAAGGATGCCTATTATATTTTCGAGTTAAAATATTGCGAACAGGCTGAGGATTTGGAGAAATCCGCCCAGCAAGCCTTGCAACAGATAAACGACAGGCGGTATGGGGCGGAATTTAGCCCTGAAAAACGGCTTGTGAGGATTGGGATGGCGTTTTGTGGGAAACAGTGTGCGGTGATGGTTGGTTGAGTGCATTTTTTGCAGACTTTCTCAAACCATCTACGTACATCTATATAACAAGACCATACCAAGAAAGAAATGAGGCATTTTTATGAACAACGGACACAATCCAAACGAGCACTACCTACCCAAACCCAGCCAACGTAAAAAACGCAAAATTGCACTGTCGCTACTGATTATAGCTGTAGCTTTTGGAGCATTTGCGGTCTTTACCAACGCACGACAAATCGAGGAAGAACCCACTCCCCCCGCCTATATCTCGACAGAGCAAGTTACAACGGAAGCACCAGCGGTAGAGACAGCCACCGACACGCAACAGCCCAACTTGACGACATTAACCCCTGGCAACGTAAACAGAGCAAATTCGCACAACTTCAACATCGAGGAATTTAACGAGCTATCGGTTTCCGCTAGATTCGGTGCGGTGGATATCCGCATAATAGACACGGTCGATAATATAGTCGTGTCTTCAGCGAATAGCTTTGAATTTTCCGCAAATAACGGCATTTTGGAGATAATTGCACCTAACCACGCCGACTTGGCCATTTGGCTGCCACGCTTTCCAAACCTGCCGAACCACCTGACGACTCCGCTATTTAGCGACGTTCAAATCGAGGCAAACTTTGGCTACGTGCAGATTATCGGTCAAAACAACTCATATTTAACCGAAAATTTGACGATAACAAACCCGCACAACTGGATTCAGCTCTTTGATATTCAAGTAAGCGAGAATATGCACCTATCCGCTAATTTCGGCCATGTGCAGTTGGTCGCGGTAACAGCCGACCCCGCAAACCTAACCACCGAGCTTGATTTCGGGAGCATGAGCGTCTTTGAAACCTGGCAGGATTTTGATTTAAGCATGGGCACGGTAAGAGAAAACATAACGACACGCCCATCTTTGGGGGTATTCGTCGAAGTAATAAACGCCGAATGGCGTGATAGATTCTCCTTCCCGTCCGTTGGTCTCGCCATAATAACTGTAATCGAAAACAGCCCAGCAGCAGCGGCAGGACTTTTGCCAGGCGATTTGATAATTGCCTTTAACCAAGCACCAATAACCACGGTAGACGAGCTGCTGACAGCAATATCACAAAGCGAATCGGGCGAAACGTCCGTCGTAAGAATCTACCGAAACGGCGTAGCAATGGATATTTCGGTCATTATGGGATAGCCCCATCGCTTTAACCCGCAAGGATTTTTTTGGCGTGTAATTAAATTTACAAACCGCCATTTTCGCACCACTCCAAATGCCTTTATCAAAATTTATTAAAAAGTTCTTGACAAACCCCCAACTCATGTGTTACACTGTTTTTTGGTGGTATGACAATGTGCAATGCAAACGAAACCACCCTGCGAAATCAATAAAAACCTCCAAGCCGCAACCGCAAAAAACACCCCACCCCACCAAAAAAAATCCACCCCCAAACATAAAATCAAAAAAATGAGCGGGTCAAGGGGCGCGCCCCTTGCGGGGTCTGGGGCTGGCCCCAGCGGGGGTCTGGGGGCTGGCCCCCAGCGGGGTGTGGGGCAGAGCCCCACGGTCTTAGGCTTTGAGAGAAGAAAAAGGAGGCCATTATGGCGAGGAAAAAAGAGAAACGGGTAGCTACTACGAACTTGACCGTTCGAGTGGATGAAGAGGTTCGTAAGGAGTTTGATAAATTCTGTGCTAATGTCGGCTTGACAGCAACAACAGCAGTGAATATGTTCATACGAACGGTTGTGCGAATGAGAACTGTTCCGTTTATCGTAACGGATACGGACGACAAGCATATCGTAACGAAATTTGAAAATGTGGAAGCTCAATCGCAAGAGCGAGGTATTTAGAGAGGAGGGATTAGGTGAAACATACAATAATCGGCGATCCATTTCCCGTCCTTTTGTGCAATTTAAACAAAGGCGAACGGATGATAACGCAACGTGGCGGAATGTCATGGCGTACTGCCGACATCGATATGGAAACCAACACAGCGGGCGGACTGATGAAAGGCTTGAAACGCTCGCTAACGGGTAGTTCGTTCTTTTTGAACCATTACATAGCCCGTAGCGATAATCAGGAGATTGCGTTCGGCTTGACAATGCCAGGCGAAATCATGGAGTACGAGCTGACGGCGGGCAAGGAGATTATCGCCCAAAAAATGGGATTCATAGCCAGCACCGAGGGCGTGGACATCGACATCTTTTTCAACCAAAAGCTAGGTGCAGGGCTATTCCTAAGCGAGGGTTTTATATTGGAGAGATTCAGTGGAAATGGGATTGTTTTTATTGAAATTGACGGACATTCTCACGAGTACACCCTAGCGGCGGGCGAAAAGATCATCATAGACTGCGGTTATTTAGCGGCTATGGAAAGCACCGTAACTTTTGATTTTGAGACGGTCAAGGGTTTGAAGAACATAGCGTTCGGCGGCGAGGGATTATTTTTGGGCAGCTTAACAGGCCCTGGCAAGGTATGGCTACAAACGCTGCCAATTACAGGCTTACAACGAATGTTCGCTGGCAGTTCTGGATAATAAAATAACAAAACTCGTGGGGCTCTGGTTGCTTCGCAAACGCCTAAACGGTGTCCACAGGACACCAGGCGCCCCCACACCCCGCTGGGGGCCAAGCCCCAGACCCCGCAAGGAGCGCGCCCCTTGACCCGCTCCTTTTTTTGATTTTTTGACAATCTGGCATTTTTTTGGTAGAATTAACCGAAAAGGAGCGGTGAGAATGGATTTAAACAACTCTGGAACAGCTATAAAAGCCTGTCAGGATACGCACAAGTGGGTACAAGAAAATTACAACTTCGGCTACACGGAAACGGCGGACATCTTGTCGGATTTGCAGGACGAGATTAATGAGCTCCACACGGAGTTGCACACGGGCGACAAAGATAGGATAGCATCCGAAATCGGCGATATTGCCTTTGTTTTGTGCAATTTAGCCAATAAATACGGCGTTTGTTTGGAAACGGCACTCGAAAAATCTACAGCGGAGTATCAGCAGAGATTGGCGTATATACGGGAAAAAATCGGGCATGAGAATATGTGCCGTGAAAAGATAACGGAATTGTGGGCAGATGCGAAAAACAGGGCTTGACAACCCCCAATCCTCGCATTTTACAAAAGGAGCAATCACATGAATTTTACACAAGCAGACAAACTGGATTTCGACCCACGTCCGCAAATGGGCGAGATTTTCGTGGATGGATTCGGGCAACATATGTCCGTATTTTCCAGGGACAAAAAGCGGCTAACAAGGGCGTTTGCTCATATTTTTAATCTATCGGATTTTTACGTAGCCCATGAAAACGGCATTATAAAGGCAATGACGGCTTGCACAAGCGGTGCAGCACCAGTAAGATTTGACAAAGCGGCTTGTCAGCGAGAGTTGGGGTTCTTGCGGGGGTGGCTGGCTTATTCGCAGTTGACAAAATTTGTTGTCGAGCATAAATTTCCGTTTGAATTTGCGGAAAACATGGGCAGAATCGAGATTGTCGCAACTGCCGCCGCCTTTCGCGGGCAGGGTGCGGCATTTGGCTTGATAGGTCGTATCATGGAAATCACGCCGTTTGAGGAGTATGTGCTGGAAGTGGTTAATGATAACTACGCCGCAATTAGATTGTATGAGAAACTGGGATTTGCGGTGTTTACGGAGGCTAGCGTACCTTGGTATGTTAGGCGGTTTTTGGCGGGGTTTTTGTATATGAAATGCGGGAAATAGAAAGTTTCCGCCCCGCAACCGCTTCAAACTCACAATTTCTTTATCATACGCAAATATTTGTCGTCCGCTTTTTGCAAAACCTCAAAACCGTTAGCTCTGTAAAATTCCACTACTTTTGGGATTTCCATACATTCTAGCATGGCGTAACGTCCGCCTACTATTCTTTGTACGTCAACAATGGCACTCAAACACTCGTTGAGCAAATAAGCACCTGAAACATTTTTACCAAGATTAAAATCCTTGCCAAGCTGACCAATCAGTATTATTCCAACCGACTGAACGCTCTTCGAAAATCCATCTATCTTCTTTATAACATTTTTGGATATTGAATCATCGAAAACCAACGAATGTAAAGAAAGCGTATAGTACGCCACAAGGTTTTTACCCTCAAAAACCAAACACGTGCGGCTTTTATTACGTTGCTCAAAGTCAAAAGCCTTGTTTTTCAAGAAATTTTCTACATCGGCATCTTTGCAACGGAAATTTTGCATAGCGTTTTTTATCTGCAATTCAAGCTCCGTGTTCGGATTAACATCCACTAAGTTGATTGTGTCGTATTTGAAAATTGCTTCATCCATTCTTGACCTCTTCTCAAACTCTCTTTACGCCTACGAATCGCCTCTTCCGAAACAGGCACGGCTGGTCGTTCAAGTATCTCAACTAGCCGTTCCGCCGCCTCTTGGTCTAGTACGATTGTCCTGTCATACGTTATAGTCGCCATTGTTGTACCCCTTTCAAAGGTTTTTATGATAATATACCACAAGTTAAAATTATCGTCAAGTTTTTCGGCACAAAATATGTTAGGAAATTTTTGGCGAGAGGGTTACATTTGAGTGTAGAAAATAATTATCCTGAAAAACCCTAAAAATCACCCAGGACGGAAATTTCCGCCAGGCACAGTTTGCGGTTGAGGCTTTGCGATGGGTAGATTGGGGGAATTTATAACGTAGGGGCGGATATTATTCGCCCGTTCTTTATAATTTTATCAATCCGCATAAAAAAATCATTGACAAACCCGCCACACCCTGCTACAATATAAAAATGAACAAAAACATGGGCACTTGCCAAGACCTGAGAGCTGCGGATTTGCCAAAAAACCGCAGTTTTAACGGTCGTAAGGAGGATTTTATGAGCTTGGAATTTATAAGCATCTGTGCCAATAACAGGCTGAACGAGGCGAAAACGATGTGGGCACAGGGCGGCGTGGATTTGGGTGCGGTGGACAATGGCAAACAGACTGCACTGAATATCGCCGCATCTCGGGGGCATTTGGAGATGGCACGGTGGCTGATTGAGGTTGGCTCTCCCTTGGAAAACGGCAATATTGAGGGACGAGCGGCACTTTCACGGGCGGCTAACAATGACCATGTGGAAGTCATGGGCGTGTTGAAAACGCACGGTGCGGACTTGGAACAGACGGATAGAAACGGGCTTACCCCGTTGTCGGTCGCCGTGAATCGCCGACAGGAGACAGCGGCGCGTTTTTTGCTTGAACGGGGTGCGAATGTCAACGCCATCTGCAATCTAGGCAGAAACGCCCTGCATTACGCCGTTCAAAACGGAATGTTCGCAATGACTGAATTATTGCTTGCCAATGGCGTAAATGCGGGGCTTGTGGATATGTATGGGCTGACCCCGCTCGATATTGCAAAAAGGGGCAGGGACAGCACGCTGGTTGGCTTGCTGGAAAAAGCCGAAAATTCTCGGAATTTTGAACATTCGGTGAAATCCGAAAAATTGAAAAATTCGGGAAAATTCGGGAAGCCACCGAACGAGTCCCCGCAAACGCCGATACCTCCGCCTACTATCCTCAACACCGTTATCGCCAATGTTGAGAATGTCGAAAAAGTTGGGGCAGTACAATCTACCGACGACGCTCTCATGCAAAAATATCCCGACTTGATTTCGGCTGTCCAAGGGAATAATCTAAAATTGGCAGAGCATTATATCAAGAACGGGGCAAATGTCAACCAAATTTTCTATGACTTCCAAAATAATATCCGAAAATCCATAATGTCCATTGCGATAGAACGGGCGGGGCTTGACATTGTAAAACTTTTGGCGGATGCGGGCGTGGATATAAATGAGCGTTTCAACCGCCTCGATCCCGATTTTAAGAACGATGTTGCCGATCTTATAATCTCGGAAGATTTTAACCCAACGGAACGCCTTTTTCCGAATAATGTCGTCTTTGACAGGATAAAACGGGCGTTTCAGGCGGCGGGACGAGATATAAACGAGGAACTCCGTCCGCAATTTTCGCCGTACCAATCGGATTATATGATAGAGGCGATAGACCGCCGCAAGACTGACGTTATCCGCTTTCTCATGGAACATGGGTTTGACATTGCGGCAGTCCCTGACGGCAGAGAAAAAAGCTATTATTTGGACGAGCTGGTCAGCGTTTTCAGCTTTCATAGAGACGACGAGGCACTTGCCACACTTACGCCCCTGTTCGTGGTAGAGAGCGAAAATTTTGACATTTTCGCAATAAAAAAGCTGATAAATTCCAACACAATCGCTGTGCCACGTGCCTATTATGCCAGTATCATCTCCAAATGTGCGGACATAAACGAGCAAGACGACAGCGGGCAAACATTGCTGCACTACGCCCTTAGCAAGTATTTCCTCAGAAAAAATTCCGAGAAAAACCAAGAGAATCCGAGTGATTTTTGGATTAGTGCGATTCTAGACAGGGACGAAGTTGACGTAAATATAGCCGATTATGAGGAACGTCCGCCGTTGTATTTTGCCTGTACAAATGCAACTGACGAGATTGTGCGGCGGTTGCTTAGAATGGGAGCGAACCCCGCCGCCCTATGCGGCAGAGAAAGTGAACCGCTGATTATAACGCTGTGCCGAAAGCGGCGGCTTGACATAATGCAGACTTTTTCCGAGTTCGGGGCGGATTTTTCTCGGACGGATGCTAAAGGGAACACCGCTTTGCATTTGGCTTGTTTGTCGCAGGATAGAGAAATGCTCGGGCTTTTGTTGGGAGAATGGGCAGACGTAAACGCAGCGGATAAATATGGCGACACTCCGCTATTTTCCCTGTTGCAAAAGGGTTTAAGCAGCTCAGCACGCGGCGAAAATACACGTCCGAAAAATTGGCGAACGAGCCATGTAATAGAAATGCTGGATATGCTGTTAAATGCGGGGGCGGATGTGGATTCTCTGAATTACAACCTGCAAACGCCGCTTTTTGTATGTGCCGCAAACGAGCAAAATTTGCCCCTTTGCAAGCATTTAATCCAGGCGGGTGCGGCTGTGGATACGGCGGACAGCGTGGGCAATACTTGTTTGCATTATGCGGTTTCGGCGAATAGAATGGCTATTGCGAGATTTTTATTGGAAAACGGCGCAGATCCGAACGCCAAAAACAATTCTGACGAAACTCCATATTCCTTGGCGTTGAAAGACAATCGCCGCGCCATAATATCTCTGATAGAAAAATTTGAAATTCGGATAGATGGGGACGATTTGGATGCCGCCTTTATGCGGGCTTGCAAAAACGGTGCACGGGGAGTGGCTGAAACGCTGATAAAACAGGGCAATATCGATGTAACATATGTGGATAATCTCGGACGTACCCCTCTACATTATGTCGCCGCAAAGGGTATGGTTGCACTAGCGAAATTCCTGATAGAACATGGCGTTGACGTGAATTATCGAGATATGCATGAGCAGACTGCCCTACATTTCTGCCCGTCTCAAAAAGAGGTTTTCAAGCTACTCATTGAAATGGGCGCAGACGTGAATATAGCGGACGACAATGGGGTTTTGCCGATACATTTGGTGGCAAACCGCGGGCAACATGATTTATTGCAATTATTGCTTGAAAATGGGGCAGAGCCAGCCGTAACAGACAGGGGCGAGACATTGTTGCACGTAGCGGCGTACACCCGTAGTCGAGAATGTGCAAGGGTTGCGTTGGCACATGGAATTGACCCGAATCAAGCCGACAGTACGGGGGTTTCTCCGCTTATTGTCAGCGTGGCAGGCAACCAAAAGGAGATTGCAAAGATGCTACTGGCGGCGGGTGCGGCGATGGATGGGCAGGACACGAACGGAAATCAGGGGCTACATATCGCCGTTATGCGGGGTTTCAAGGATATGCTGGCGTTGCTGTTGGAGTATGGGGCGGACGTAAACGCACTAAATAATGACGGTTTTGCACCTTTACATCTTGCGGCACATCATGGTTACAAGGATATTTTCAAATTTTTGCTAGACAAAAATGCCGATTCTTCCTTGAAAACGGGGCTTGGGAAATCCTGTATTGACATCGCTTCCGAGAATAATCACAGGGAGTTGCTAGAACTCATTGCAATCCGAGAAAAACGACGACCGACAACGCCAACCACTCCACAAACTCCATCGCCGTCCGAGAAACTCGAAATTCTGGAAATTTTATCGGAAAATCCGAGCAAATCCTTGGATTCCGATGGCAACACCGCCCTGCATATGGCAGCCTTACAAGGTAACACAAACGAAGTGAAACGGCTATTATCAAGCGGCACAGACCCAAACGCCGCCAACAACAACGGCGTAACACCGTTACATCTGGCGGCATACATCGGCAACGCCGATATTTTGCGGATTCTCATACAACACGGAGCGGACACTACCGCAAAAACCAAGGCGGGTCGCACCTGGCAGGACGTGGCAACCGAAAACAACCACACAACCCTGCTAACAGCGATAACCTAGCCAAAGGCGAAAATCGCCGAAAAACACTATGCAAGAAAACAACCCAAATAAAATTTAAAGTTTGTCCACTTTTCAAAGTGGCGGGGGTTTGGGGGCTGACCCCCAAGGTCTTAGAAAAGGCGGGTCGCACCTGGCAGGACGTGGCGACCGAAAACAACCACACAACCCTACTAACAGCGATAACCTAGCCAAAGGCGAAAATCGCCGAAAAACACTATGCAAGAAAACAACCAAAATAAAATTTAAAGTTTGTCCACTTTTCAAAGTGGCGGGGGGTTGGGGGCTGGCCCCC
>WRKH01000209.1 GCA_009778175.1 Turicibacter sp. | reverse complement strand
AGAGCCCCACGGTTTTAGGCAGAGCCCCACGGTTTTAGAAAGAGGGTAGTTTGGGTAAAAAGAGGAGAAAGTTGTCGGCGCATAAGGCGCTTATAGATGTGCTTATGGCGGATGAAAAGGAGCTTGTTAGGTTTTTGAATGACATTTTGGGGACGAAGCATAATCCTGAAACGGCGGAAGTGAAATTTTTGTCGGCTGTTTTGAAAATTGAGGCCAAATTAGGCGAGTCTGGAAAAATACCGATAGATGATACTTTAAGGTATCCCGATTTTTTATTTTCTGTTGATGGGATAATGTATGGTGTTGAAGTGCAGACGAAATATGATAAAATAATGCTGTATAGGCTTCTTGAATACGAATTGCTGACCCTGCTTAATTATGTCCCCAAAGAATCGGAGTATGAAATCGAACTGCCCCTGCCGCAAAAAGTGCTGATTCAGTTGGAAAAACGGGCGAATATTCCCGATTATTATAGCATGACCTTTATAAATACGGTTACGGGCGAAAAATTGTTGCAAAAAATCCCGATAATAAAGCTGTGGGAGCACAAAACGGAGGATTTGGCAAATAGCGACAAAAAACTCCTGTTGCCATTTAAGATTGTAGAGTACAAAAAACGGCTGAGCCGAAACGGAAAAAGCGAAAAGTTGGCGAGAAATCTAGCCAAGGACAGCTGGATTATCCACGAATTAATGACCAATTTGCTAAATGATGCCAAATTATCGTGGGATATTCATTCGAAAATGCAGAAATCGCAGCATGATATTATGGCAGTCTATCTAAACGAGTACATAACTGCCGATAATCCCGCAAGAAAGGAGGTAGAAGATATGTTGTCAAATTTGATAAAATTGGAGATTGTGGAGATTGAAAAACCTCCTAGCCTTTTTGAAATGGTGGTAGCTGAACGTGTAGAGAAGTTTAAGAGAGAGGCTGAGGAAGCCAAGAAACGTGAAGCCGAATCCAAGAAACTTTTAGCCAAAGCCAACGAGCGTGAAGCCGAAGCCAACGAACGTGAAGCCAAAGCCAAGGAACGTGAAGCCCTACTAAAAGCAGAGCTGGATGCACTCAAAGAGCGGCTTACCTACTGATAATCCCGCAAGAAAGGAGGTTGAGGATATGTTGTCAAATCTTATAAAAATAGAATTTGTGGAGATTGAAAAACCTCCTAGCCTTTTTGAAACGCTGGTAGCTGAACGTGTGGAGAAGTTTAGGAAAGAGGCTGAGGAAGCCAAGGAACGTGAAGCCAAAGCCAAGGAACGTGAAGTCGAATCCAAGAAACTTTTAGCCAAAGCAAAGGAACGTGAAGCCGAAGCTAAAAAATTTATAGCCGAAGCCAAGGAACGTGAAATCCTACTAAAAGCAGAACTGGAAACACTTAAAGAGCAGCTGAAAAATATTTGAACGGATTCTTAGATGGAAAAAGGAGACTAACATGAAACGCACTCACTATTGTGGAGAAATAACAGAAAACCTAATAGGCCAAGAAATAACAGTCATGGGCTGGGTCAACAAACAACGAGACCTACCAACCGTAGTATTTTTAGTGCTACGGGACCGCACGGGGCTTTTTCAGATAGCCGTGAAAAAAGAAGTCGAATTTTACAGCTTAGCCAAATCAATACGTGGCGAATACGTGCTGGCGGCACGTGGCACGGTCATTTCGCGCGGCGAGGGCAACATTAACCCTGATATGCCGACTGGTGCGGTGGAATTGGACGTTGCGGAACTGGAAATCCTGTCCGAATCGGAAGTGCCGCCTTTCCAAGTGGCGGACGAGGACGTGAATGTCGATTTGCGGCTGAAATATCGCTACATCGACCTACGGCGGCCGAAAGCCCAGGAAATCCTGATTTTACGTCATCGGACGGCACAGGCAATACGCCGCTTTCTGTCCGAGGACGGCTTTATTGAGGTGGAAACGCCAACGCTTGCGAAAAGCTCGCCTGAGGGCGCACGCGACTACTTGGTGCCGTCTCGGAATTTTCCTGGCGAATTTTACGCCCTGCCGCAATCGCCGCAGTTGTATAAGCAGATTCTGATGATTGCTGGACTTGACAAGTATTTTCAGATTGTAAAATGCTACCGAGACGAGGATTTGCGGGCGGATAGGCAACCTGAATTTACGCAGGTTGACTTGGAAATGTCCTTTGTTGACATGGAAGATGTCATTGACTTAAATGAACGCCTTATGCAAGCGGTTTGTAGGGAGATTTTGGGCTTGGAAATTCCGACACCGTTCCCACGAATAACGTACAGGGAAGCGATGGAGCGTTTCGGCTCGGACAAGCCTGACACACGCTTTGGAATGGAACTTTCCAATATCACGGAATTGGTCGAAAATAGCGAATTTGCCATGTTTCAGACGGCAATCGAGGCTGGCGGCAGCGTGCGTGGGATTTTGGCGAGCGGCTGTGCTGGATTGCCACGCAAGCAACTTGACAATTTGGCGGAATTGGTCAAGCAATACAAGGCAAAAGCCCTATTTTACATCGTTCTCCCAGCGGAGGGCGAGCCGAAGACGAGCCTGTCGAAATTCTTTTCGCCTGAAAAAATACAGGCGATAATTGCACATTTTGGGGCAAAGCCTGGGGACACGATTTTCATCTGTGCGGACGTAAATAGCGTGGTTTTCGACGCTTTGGGGGCGTTGCGAGTGGAGCTTGCCAAACGCCAAAATTTGCTTGACCCTAGCCAGTACAATTTCCTGTGGGTAACGGAATTTCCGCTATTGGAATGGTCGGAGGAAGATGCACGATTTTACGCCAGTCATCACCCATTTACAGCACCGATGGACGAGGATTTGCCGTTGTTGGAAAAGGGCGAAAATTTGGCACAAACTCGTGCGAAAGCGTATGATATGGTGCTAAATGGGTTCGAGGTCGGCGGCGGTAGTGTGCGTATTCATAGGAAAGAAGTCCAGAATCTGATGTTTAAGACGCTAGGGTTTACAGAAGAGGACGCACAGGCTGGATTCGGCTTTTTCTTGGAAGCGTTGAAATATGGCGTTCCGCCGCATGGTGGGCTGGCTTATGGGTTTGACCGCTTGGTTATGTTGTTTGCCAAGACGGATGCGATTCGAGATGTTATTGCGTTTCCGAAAACGAAGGATGCGGCGTGTTTGATGTCGGAGTCGCCGAGTGTGGTTGGGGTTGAGTTGTTGAATGAGTTGGGGATTTCGTTGAAATCAGGGGGCTAAAATGCAGCATAGCTTTTGTAATATAGACGAATCGGCAGAATTGCTAGAGCAGGCGAAAAGGCTATTGCTCGATACCTTTACCAAGGTTGGAATGTGGCTAGATTTAGACGAAAAAGAGGCGGCAGAGACAATCGAGGAGAGTTTAGAGGACGGAAATATCTGCATCGGCATAAAAATAGGCGAACAGTTGATAGGTTGGGTCGGCTTACGACCTATGTATAAGCTAACATGGGAACTACACCCTCTCGTACTCGCTATGGAATGGCACGGGCGGGGCTATGGCAAAATTTTAATGCAGGAACTGGAGCAACAGGCACGAAAAAGGGGAATTATCGGAATCTTTGTCGGCTCAGACGATGAAGCTGGCAAGACAAGCCTTTCTAACCCAACAATAACCAACGAAAACGTCGCCGCTATCTTCGATGAAATCCGCAATATTTCCAACTACGACAGCCACCCCTATGAATTTTACGTAAAATGCGGCTTTTCAATCGTGGGCATAATCCCAAACGCAAACGGCAAGCAAAAACCCGATATTTTGCTATGGAAAGATATTTCACATTAGAGCAGACAATTTTGAGCCCGTTCACGTATATGAATGTGGAGTGATTTATAATTTTGGAGGAGGTGGAATCTTGACAAAATTGACGGATATTGAGATAATCGAAATGTGTAAAAATGGAAACGATGCGGCGTTTACCGAGCTTATTAACCGCTATAAAAATTTGGTGTATTCCGTTATTTTGAGGATGACGAATGATGGCGAAGAGGCAAACGACCTCGCACAGGAAGTCTTCATCAAGGTGTACAAAAACTTAAATTCCTATTCTGCGGAATTTAAGTTTAGCACATGGATTATGTCAATCACCTCCAACCATATTATCGATTTTCGCAGGAAACGAAAATTGGAAACAGTGTCCTTGGAGAATATGGGGCATGAAATAGCGAACATCGCCGATAAGGATACGCCCGAGGCGATTCTATTACGCAAAGAAGAGGCAAAACGCATACATAAAATAATCGAAAACCTGCCCGCTATATACAAAGTGCCGATTGTGATGTATCATATAAAGGATATGAGTTATCAGGAGATTGCCAACAAGATAGGCGAGCCTCTCTCAAAAGTAAAAAATCGTATTTTTAGAGGTCGCAAAATGCTAAAAACCATGTATGTAGACGATGGCTCTCCACTTTAAACATTGCAAAACAAACATTTGCGAGTAATAACGAAGTTAAACATTGCAAAACAAGCATCTGCGAGTAATAACGAGGCGTGGAAATAAATTCCACTAGGGCATATCTAAAAAATGGCAGCTTTGGGGCGATGTCCCAAGGCTTTACAAAGGAGATACATATGACCTGTGTTAAATCAGAACAAGCGGTAATGTTGTACCATGAAAACCGCATAAATCCAATAAAATCCATCTCTTTGCACCAACATTTGAAGAGATGCGAATCCTGTCGCGAAATGTTCTTGATAATGGACGAAACGGTCGGAACGGCAAAGACTCCGCCCGATTTTGCGGAAAGGATTATGACAAAATTGCCGCCAATGGAAAGAACCGCAAAACCAGCCTTGAATATCGGTATGTATATTTATGCGTTGTTCTTGGCTTTGATATTAGCGTTGATGTATAGCGATTTTGTAAACATCACGCCCCACGAATTTCTGATTGAGGGCTTGGTAAATCTATTTCAAATGGGTCAAGTTTTAATCGCAAATATCGTGAACGCAACGTATGATTTTACTGTACAAATATTGATTTTGGCAGTAGCTACTGGGTTGACGGTGGTCGGCATTGAGAATGGCAGAAAATCAAAGATCAGAAAGTTAGGGGCATGAGTCTTATATTGGGCATAGAAACGTCATGCGATGAGACGGCGGCGGCGGTTGTTGAGGACGGCAAAACCGTAATTTCCAACGTCATATCATCGCAGATTGACGTGCATAGAGAATATGGCGGCGTTGTACCCGAAATAGCATCTCGCAAGCATTTGGAAAGTATCTCTTTTATTGTAAAAGAGGCGTTGGGGGAAATAGACTTATCGAAAATAGACGGCATAGCGGTCTCAAACGGCCCAGGCCTTGCGGGGGCGTTGCTTGTGGGATTGTCATTCGCAAAATCCTTGGCTTTTGCTACGAAAAAACCGCTTTATGGCGTGCATCATATCTATAGCCATATTTGTGCAAACTATTTGGAGCGTGAGGATTGGCAGCCGCCTTTTGTCTGCCTTGTTGTATCGGGTGGGCATACTCATTTGATTCATGTGAAAGATTATAGCGATTGTGAAGTTGTAGGCCGCACAAGGGACGATGCGGCAGGCGAGGCATTTGATAAGGTTGGGCGTACGCTAGGCTTACCCTACCCTGGAGGTCCCGAGATAGACAAAGCAGCAAAACTAGGCGACCCCGCTTCTATCCCTTTCCCCCGTACCTCCTTTGAAAACAGTTTGGATTTTAGTTTTAGCGGTTTAAAATCGGCAGTGTTGCAATATAAACAAAAGCGTGATATAATGGAATACAGTGAGATTTCAAATGTTGCCGCATCCTTCCAAGAGGCGGTCATAGATGTTTTGGTTAGTCGTTCGCTGTCCCTGTGCGATGCTTTGGATTTGCCGAAATTAGCCATAGCTGGCGGTGTCGCTGCCAATTTGGGTTTACGCAACAGAATCGCCGCCGAGTGTCGAAAAAAAAATATTGATTTTAACCTACCAAGTATGGTATATTGTACAGACAATGCGGCGATGGTGGCGGGTGCAGGTTTCTACAGGCATCTACAAAACGCCCCAGATAACTACGATTTGAACGCCTTCCCTACAATAGAAATCTAAGTAGCTTGCTCTGACACACATCAATAAAAACGAGCGGGTCTGGGGGCACACCCCAGCGGCAAGGCGGTCTTGTGCCAGGTGCGGGGCAGAGTCCCACGGTTTTAAGCAAGTCTAATGTTTTAAATGAGGTTTAAGATGGAAAAATTTTTACATGATTTTGCAGATGCTTTACCGATTTTTGTGTGCGTGGCGGATAAGGATAGTAATCAGCCCGTGTACTGCAATAAAATGGCTTTGGTTTATATGGATTCGCTGTCGGAAGAGGAAAAATACGACTTCATCAAGGAGGCATCGAAGTGCAAACACTTTCTTAAGTATTGCGAAAATATAGCAGTGCCTTCTGGCGGTCATTGGCTCAGCTTGGATAGTCAGGAAATCCTGTGGATAGACGGCGAAGAACGGTTTTTGATTACGGGTATAGATTATTCCAAAAATATAGAAACCAACACAGATGAGATGACGGGCGTACATAACCGTGATATGGGCTATGGGATGCTTTCGAAGTTTATAAACGAACTAAATTCTGCTAAAACTGTCCAGTTTACCGTTTGCTACATAAAATTAAACGCAATTTATGTAAACAACCAATACGACAAGGTGCTTACCGACGACTGTATCGTGGCGGTAACAAGCATAGTCAAGCAGACGATACGGCAGAGCGACGTTTTTGCAAGGCTGGATTATCACGATTTCCTTCTGATTTTCCCCAGCTGCAAAGAGAGCGTTGCGGAGACCATCATGGACAATATTTTGAAAATATTATTGCAAACTGACAAGCAAGTCAGCTTAAATTATGGTATACTAGAAGTACGTCCGAATTCGGGCTATAATATACAAAAAATTCTGGAAATAACGAAAGAGAGGATGGATGCGTAGGAATATAGCGGGCGAAAATGGCGGGCAAGGGTAGGCAAAAACGACTACAGCTTACAAAAGAAATGACAAGTCCTCGTGGCGGAAATGGCAGACGCGCCGGATTTAGGTTCCGGTGGGAAACCGTGCAGGTTCAAGTCCTGTCGAGGACATAGAAATTTTGTCTAACAGTTGTCTAACAGTTTCTTGGGTTATTTTTTGAGAGGGATTCTTATATTTATCCATGTTGCAACGCCCCGACGTATCTGGGCGATTGGTTGG
Organism: Turicibacter sp.; assembly: GCA_009778175.1. Lineage (GTDB taxonomy): Bacteria > Bacillota > Clostridia > Lachnospirales > WQUN01 > WRKH01. The sequence continues at coordinate 1,703 of WRKH01000209.1, read as the reverse complement.
ACTTTATAAAGGGGATTTTAGGGATGCAAAAAGTGATTTCCATGCAAGAGGCGATCGAAAAGATTTTTGACGGTGCTGTTGTTATGTTTGGCGGATTTATGGGAAATGGATCTGCACATAACATGATAGATGCTTTGATTGAGAAGAAAATTCGGGATATTACGATAATTTGCAACGATTCTGGGCTGCCCGATTACGGTGTTGGGAAATTGGTCGTGGGGCGGCATTGCAAGAAAGTCATAGCCTCGCACATCGGACTGAATAAGGAAACAGGTCGGCAGATGACCGCAAACGAGCTAGAAGTGGACTTGATTCCACAGGGTACTCTCGTGGAGCAGATACGTGCGGCGGGTTACGGATTAGGCGGTGTGCTAACACGAACTGGCATGGGTACGCTCGTAGAGGAGGGCAAGGAAAAAATCACGGTGGACGGCGTGGAATATTTGCTGGAAAAGCCGATGAAAGCGGATTTTGCAGTGCTGCACGGCTCGGTTGTGGACACTAATGGCAATATTACCTACAAGGGTTCGACAAATAATTTTAACAACGTAATGGCGGCGGCGGCGGACGTTACGATAGTTGAGGCAGAGAGTTTGGTAGAAATAGGGCAGATTCCACCCGAAAACGTGGCTACACCCGGGGTTTTTGTGGATTACATCGTTATGAAACAGGCGTAATTTTAGGGAATGTAAGACTAAGGAGTGATTTTTTGAAAAATTTGAAAAAACATCTGCCTGCCTCAAAGGGCGGCTTGGAAAACGTGGCGGGTCAAGTTGGTCTGTTGATAAAACAGCAACAGCAGCAGATGAAAGAAATCGGCAATTTAACCAAAAAAGTGGAACAACTTAGGAAACAAAACCTATTGGAAAACGTGGCGAGCCAAGTTGGCCTGTTACTAAAACAGCAACAGGAGCAGAGGAAAGAAATCGGTAATCTAACCAAAAAATTGGAACAACTCCAGAAACAAAGCCTAGAAATTAAGCGAGCCACCAAAAACGCCGTGAAGGACACTTCGAACGAATTGAGACATCTGAAAAAACTCGAAATAATGGAACATTACCAATTTTTGCCAAAATCGGAATATCCAGCCGAATTGTGCAGGAATTATCGGCGAAGAATGGGCAAAGAATTAGACCTAGACAACCCCAAAACGCTTAGCGAAAAAATACAATGGCTTAAATTACACGATAGTACGCCGCTAAAGACTCAACTGGCGGATAAATGGGCAGTCAGGGATTGGATTAAGGACAAAATCGGAGAAGACTACCTAATCCCCGCAATAGGCGTGTATACTGCATTTGAGGATATACCATGGTCGGATTTACCCAACCAATTTGTAATGAAAGGTACACATGGCTCTAGTATGAACATGATTGTCGCTGACAAGGCTAAAGTGGACGTGGCACAGGCTAGGAGGCAAGTTAAACGATGGCTTGAACGAAATTATGCGTTGAGGCCAGGACTGGAACTACACTATAAGGACATACCTCCCAAAATTATAATCGAAAATTACATAGGCATCCCTAACGAACCCTTATTCGACTACAAGTTTTTTTGTTTGAACGGCAAAAGCAACTTCATTCAGGCGATAGCACGGCTAAACGGAAAAAACATAAACTATCGTTGCCTGGTGGGAAATAATTGGGAATCGTTGCCTTTCCATAGAGGGACATCTCCCGAACAGGCTACCCCCCCCCCCCCCC